>JALVCM010000381.1 GCA_027010005.1 Thiohalobacter sp. | reverse complement strand
ATTGCCTTTGCACCGGTCAAAAAACCGCGTATTGCAGTCGCCGTCATCGTTGAACACGGCGGCAGTGGCAGCGCGGTGGCCGCACCGATTGCACGAACCATTCTCGACCAGTACCTGTCAAAGCCTGCATCATGAGTACCCTGCTTGACAGCGCCCGCGAAGACGCCAGCCGCCGAGACTGGCAACACCTGCTGCATATTGATGCCGTCTTACTGTTTGTACTGCTCGCCACCTCGGCATTCGGGCTGTTCGTTCTTTACAGCGCCGGCGGCCAGGAGGAGTCTATTCTGATCCGCCAGCTGGTACGGCTTGCTATTGCCTTTGGCGCAATGACACTGGTCGCACAACTGCGGCCACAGTGGCTGCAGCGCTGGACACCCTGGCTCTACAGCCTGGGCATCGTACTGCTGGTTGCCGTACTGGTGATGGGTGACGTCGGCAAGGGTGCGCAACGCTGGCTGGATTTCGGCTTTGTGCGCTTCCAGCCGTCGGAAATGATGAAACTCGCAGTCCCCATGATGGTCGCCTGGTACCTGGCCGACAAACGTCTGCCGCCAACGGGCTGGAGACTGACGGCCGCGGGTGCACTGATCGTGGTACCGGTACTGCTGATCGCCCGCCAGCCGGACCTCGGTACATCACTGTTAATCGGCAGCACCGGCTTCTTTGTGCTGTTTCTGGCCGGCCTGTCATGGCGCCTGCTGGGCGGACTGACCCTGCTGGCCGCCGCCGGCGCACCGGTACTGTGGCATTTCATGCACGACTACCAGCGCCAGCGGGTCATCACCTTCCTCAACCCGGAGCAGGATCCGCTGGGTACCGGCTACCATATCATCCAGTCAAAAATCGCGATCGGCTCGGGTGGCGTATTCGGCAAAGGCTGGCTGAACGGAACCCAGGCGCACCTCGAGTTCCTGCCGGAACGCACCACGGACTTTATTTTCGCGGTACTGGGGGAGGAATTCGGCCTGTTCGGCATCCTGATCCTGCTGGTACTGTATACCTTTATTATTGTGCGCAGCCTGCACATCGCCACCCAGGCCCAGGACACCTATGGCCGCCTGCTGGCTGGCAGCCTGGCCATGACATTCTTTATCTATATCATCGTCAATACCGGTATGGTCACCGGTTTGCTGCCGGTCGTGGGCCTGCCGCTTCCACTCATCAGCTATGGCGGGACATCAATGGTGACCCTGATGGCAGGTTTCGGTATCCTGATGTCCATACATACGCACAGAAAACTGCTGCCAACCTAGGGAACATACCGTGTTATTAAGGAAGCTGTTACTGAATACCCTGATCCTGCTGCTGGCCGGCCTGGCACCTGCTATCTCGATGGCCGGGGACTTCACACACAATACACGCACCCGGGCGTTTATCGACGAGATGGTGAAAAAACACGGCTTTGACCGTGCTGAGCTGACGTCCCTGTTCGACGAAGCGGAAAAACGCGAGGATATCCTCGAAGCCATTGCCCGGCCCGCAGAAAAAACCAAGCCGTGGCACGAATACCGGAAGATTTTCCTGACCCCGGACCGTATCCGGGGTGGCGCGAAGTTCTGGCGCAAACACGCGCCGATCCTTGAACGTGCCGCAAAAGCGTTGCAGATCGATCCCGCTGTGGTGGTTGCCATCATCGGGGTGGAAACCCGCTACGGCAAGCACACCGGTGGCTACCGGGTACTGGATGCCCTGTCGACACTGGCGTTTGCCTACCCGCCGCGGAGCAAATTCTTTCGCTCGGAACTCGAGCAGTTCCTGATTCTGGCGCGAGAGGAAAAGGTCGACCTGCGTACTGCGAAAGGTTCCTATGCCGGCGCCATGGGCTATGGACAATTCATCCCCTCCAGCTACCGCAACTATGCCATCGACTTTGACCAGGATGGCCGGCGTGACCTGTGGGGTAATATCGACGATATCATTGGCAGCGTGGCCAACTACTTTCACCGCCACGGCTGGAAACCCGGGGAACCGGTCGCCAGCCGTGTCACGCAGGGTAAAGTAGCGGCATCGCTGGTCTCGGAAAACAGCAAACCGGACAAAACAGCCGGTGAACTCGCAGCGCAGGGAATACGCACCACACCACCCCTTTCCACCCATCAACCGGTCGCCGTACTCGAACTGCAACAGCGCACAGGCCCTGAATACTGGCTGACCAGTAATAATTTCTATGTCATCACGCGCTACAATCGCAGTCC
>JALVCM010000380.1 GCA_027010005.1 Thiohalobacter sp. | reverse complement strand
CATCGTCCAGTGTAAACAGGTTTTTCTTGGTGATGGCATCGACGATGTCACCCTTGCAGACACCGTTACAGCCACAGATTTCTGCCGTATCGGCCATGGCGGCAACACGGTTGTCGTCACCGTGGCCGGAATCACCCAGGTGTGCCTGGCCGAACAGCAGGTTGTCGCGCAGATCGGAAACATCCGTGTTGTCGCGCATCAGTTCAAAGTACCAGGTGCCATCGATGGTATCGCCGTACATGACAGCGCCGATGATACGGTTATCGCGCAAGACAACTTTCTTGTAAACGCCGCGACCCGGGTCCTGTAATACCAGTTCCTCGGTATTCTCGTCACCGTGGAAATCGCCGGCGGAGAACAGGTCGATGCCGGTCACCTTCAGCTTGGTGGATGTCACCGAACCTTCGTAACGTGCAATACCGATGTGTGCGAGATGATTGGCACAGACCTTGGCCTGTTCGAACAGCGGTGCTACCAGGCCGTAGGTCACGCCACGATGCTGTACACATTCACCCACAGAGTAGATACGTGGATCAAAAGTCTGCATGGTGTCATTGACCACGATACCGCGTTCACAGTGCAGGCCGATCTTCTCGGCCAGTTCGATATTCGGTTTGATGCCGACGGCCATCACCACGATGTCGGCAGGGATCTCCAGGCCGTCCTTGAAACGCACACCCTCGACCTTGTCCTTGCCCAGCACGGCCTCGGTCTGCGCTTCCATCAGGAACTTCATGCCCTTCTCTTCCAGCGAAGCCTTCAGCAGTGCGCCGGCCGGCTTGTCGAGCTGGCGCTCCATCAGGGTATCCATGAGGTGCACCACGGTGACATCCATGCCCTGCTTCATCAGGCCGTTGGCGGCTTCGAGCCCGAGCAGACCACCACCGATGACCACGGCCTTGCTGTCTTTCTTCTTCGAAACTTCGAGCATGGTATCGACGTCGGCAATGTCGCGGAAGGCGATGACACCGTCCAGCTCGTTACCGGGGATCGGGATAATGAACGGGTTGGAACCGGTAGCGATAATCAGGCGGTCGTACTTTTCTTCCGTACCGTCCGAAGCACGCACGATGCGCTGCGCGCGGTTGACGTCCTCGACCCACTTGCCCTTGTGCAGGGTGATGCCGTTGTCGACATACCACTGCTCGTCGTTGAGCATGATCTCATCGATGGTCTTTTCACCGGCCAGTACCGGCGACAGCAGGATACGGTTGTAGTTACCGTAGGGCTCGCCACCGAAGACGCTGATGTCGTACTGGTCAGGTGACAGCTTGAGCAGTTCCTCGAGGGCGCGTACGCCGGCCATGCCATTGCCGATTAAAACGAGTTTCTCTTTCATGTATACCGTCCACGTCAGGGTTTACAGGTGTTTAGCAAGCGCCGTGCCATCCCTGAAAAATGACATTTTTATTTTTATAAACAGATAGATAACAATCATTCCCGGGTGATACCGGGCCCCTGTCTGCCAGCCTGCGCACTACATTAGTGCGTACTTATACACTCATGCCTTGGCATGGCGCAGCCTGTGCGCCCCGGGTAGACCTGGTGCAGGCAGGGGAAACCGGCACGCAGGGTAAAAATCGGCCTGTTCCGGCAATCGGGGGAATAGCAGGAAACCGCTATAACGACAGGGTTTAAGACACTTACAGCCACGTCTTCAGCACGCCAGCTACACCCCGCAACATGTCCGTTGCACGCGGCATGGCATACTCCTTGCTCAAGAGGTTCATTATTCGCTTTCAATCGGGACGACCAGCATCATGCAAGACACGGGGTTCAAGATATTTTCATTTTCCGGCAAGACGCGAATCCTGCACCTGTCCTGGTTCGCCTTTTTCCTGAGCTTCCTTGTCTGGTTCAACCACGCGCCTCTACTCGGCGCCATGCGCGACACCTTTGGCCTGAGCGACCAGCAGATCAAGACCCTGCTGATCCTCAACGTCGCGTTGACTATCCCGGCACGTATCATCATCGGCATGCTGGTGGATGCCTTCGGGCCACGGCGGATCTATTCCGGCCTGCTGTTCGTCTCCGCGTTCCTGTGTTTTGGTTTTGCCATCGCCGATGACTATGAACAACTGGCGCTGATGCGCTTCCTGCTCGGCTTTGCCGGTGCAGGTTTTGTCATCGGTATCCGCATGATCACCGAATGGTATCCCGCCAAACAGGCCGGTATTGCACAGGGCATCTACGGCGGC
>JALVCM010000379.1 GCA_027010005.1 Thiohalobacter sp. | reverse complement strand
CGATGACCGGGACCGGGAGTATTTCCTCCTCAAGACTGAGGCACAGCTCCAGTGCCTGCCGGAGATCGAGGCCATGACTGCTGGTCGGCCGCTGTACTGACGCGATCTCGTCCAGGGAAATCCGCCTGACCGTCCCGGCCGGTTGTTCGCAGTGCCAGGCATCGATCAGAATCAATGCACGCGCCGGCAGGTAGCGGGCAGCGAGCAGCGCGGGTGACGGACAGATAGAAATATCGACGGGATACTCCGGGTAGTGTGTGGCAAAGCCGCCTGTAGCAAGCCGTTGGGCAGCCAGGAAACCCAGCTGGTCCACGCCGTTGTCCGAACCCAGTCCGAGCACCCGGATCGGTGGGTTATCATAGTCTGGTTCGTGACTCATCTAAGGAACCTGATTAATTCGTCATACCGGCGCATGCCGATATCCATGTTGTTGAAACCACTGGATTCTGGCATACGCCAGAATGGCGAGGAATAAAGTATTCAAGAGCTTCCCTAATGCTCTACCGATCAACGTTCAGTGTCAGAAAATGCGTGGCGCAGGAGATACACGGGTCGTAGTTGCGGATCACAGTTTCTGCCCTGAGCCGAAGGGTTTCTGCCGCGAGACCCAGGCCGGCCTTTTGCAGGGATGCGGCGATGTCCTGCTCGATACGCGCCTGGTTCTGACTGGTTGGCGGTACGATGCGTGCGCCGAGAATGTTGCCTTTTTCGTCAACCGTATATTTGTGCCACAACAGCCCGCGCGGGGCTTCTGTACAGCCATAGCCGGTACCGGCCTGTGTCGTGGTTTCGGTAAAAGCCTGTTCGGGACAGCGGTAATCGGACAGCAGCCGGATGGCCTCGACGATGGCAAAGTGAATTTCGGCCGCCCGTGCCACGATACTGTGAAACATGTTGGTGGAGGGAAAACGGATACCGGTGGCGCGCAGTACGGAACGTGTGGCTTCCGGCAGCTTTTCCAGGTTCAGGTTCATGCGGGCCAGTGGGCCAACCAGGTAGGGTTTGCCGTTCAGTGTCGAGTGCAGGGCAGTCGAGTAGGGAACCTGGAATTCCCGGAAGTGCTGTTCGTATTCCTCGACAGGAATATCCAGCCCCTGGTCGGATGCCAGGCGCCCCTGCATCATGGGGTATTCACTGTCATGGCGTAGTGACACGCTGCAGAAATCCTGTTGATCATCCGGCAGGTCGAGCGAGGCAGTCCATGTCACCAGCTCTTCGGCCTCCTTTACCGCCTGTTCGAGATCGATGCGTATGGCTTCAACCTGTGACACAGAGGGCGCGTGAAAAAAACCGCCAGTACGCGCACCGACCGGGTGCACGGAGCGTCCCCCAAACAGGCGGATCAGTGCATTGCCCAGCGCCTGCAGTTTTAGTCCACGCCGGACTTCGTCCGGGTAGACCTTTGCCATTTCCGGTGCACTGTTGAAGCCCAGGAAATCCGGTGCTGCCAGCAAATGAATATGCAGGGCGTGACTTTGCAGCCATTCGCCACAGTAAAAGACCCGGCGCATGGCCTGCACCCAGGGGCCGGGCTGTACAGTAAAGATCTGTTCCAGTGCAGTAACGGCACTCATCTGGTAGGCGACCGGGCAGATGCCGCAGATGCGTGCCACCATGTCCGGGACTTCATGGTATTCACGGCCTTCGAGCAGTTTTTCGAACAGGCGCGGTGGTTCGTAGAGGCTCAGTTTCAGCGTCTCGATGCGGTTGTCACGGATGGTCAGGTCCAGGGCGCCTTCGCCTTCCACCCGTGCCAGGACCGGGATACTGATAGTGATTTCACGCTTTTCAGTCATTGCTTTCCGGACCCTCGGTCCCGGCGGACCTGAACACCGGGTCGGCACTGGTGAATGAGACAAACCGGTGGTCGACCTGTTTTTCGTCGAGCTGAAGTGTGTGGAACCGGTTGGCAAGGGCAGCGGTATTGGTGTTTTCAGCCGACCCGTAACACCCGTAACAGTCACGCCCGAGATCCGGGCAAAGCGCGCCACAGCCGGTCTGGGTCACCGGCCCCATGCAGGGCAGGCCGCGTGTCACCATGACACACACCGTGTGCCGGCGTTTGCATTCCATACAGACCTTGTCCTGTTCAATGACCGGTGTGACACCACGCAGCAGGTCGCGTAGTACGGCAGTGACCTGGCGGGTATTGACCGGACATCCCCTGAGTTCGAAATCGACCTTTATCTGTGCATGGACCGGCATGACC
>JALVCM010000378.1 GCA_027010005.1 Thiohalobacter sp. | reverse complement strand
CGGCGAAAAGAAACTGCTCAACGACAGCCGTATACCCGAACTTGAAAACTATATCGCCAATACCATTCTGCCGGGCAAGCAGGAGATCATCCGCAGCAACCTTGTTGAACATGTTGGCGGGATGGTCGATGAAAATCTTGCCATACTGGAGAGCCGGAAAAGCGAAACCACCAAACAACTGGCAGAGCTGCGCTCGTTACGCGGTAAAAATGCCGATGTCATCATGCACCTCATGAGCAAGTCACGTGAGGAACAGGCTGCCTACCTGCGCAATGTCGAAAGCTTCCAGAACAGTCGTCGGCTGCTGCAAAGCCAGGCACGCAACATGCTCGACGCACTGAGCATGGAAGCACTGGATCGGCTTATCAATAAAACCCGTGAAACCATGACCCACAGCTGGACGACCGCCGGCCTGAAGCGCGGCATGGAAACCTTCTTTGACGGCGCCCGCGACACCATGGACCAGGTCACCACGCACTCCGAGCAGACCCGCATGCTGATCCGCGCCACCTACAAAAAATTCCACGAGGAACACGGCCTGCCGCAGATCATGCCCAAACAGTTCTCTACTGCGCGCTTCTCGTCCGACCTGGAACGTCTTTACCAGGAAGCGGAGAGCTTCCGGCGCAGCCCGGTGATGGCCGCTACCGAACAATCTTTTGTGGTCAAGAAATTCTTCATCTCGCTGGTCAGCCATACACGCAGCCTGTTCTACAAGGCCAACCAGGATGCCAATGCCTGGCTCAAGGAAGTCATGAACCCGCTGGTCAGGCAGATCAAGGACCACAAGGCAACCATGGAGAAACGGCTGGAAACGCTGCGCCGTATCAGTGAGTCACGCGATACCCTGGATGCACGCATCAAGGAACTGGACAGCAGCCTGCGGGCAACCAAGCAGCAGATCGATGCCCTGCAACAGATCCGTCATACCCTGTACACCCCTGAAACAGATTCCCTGAAAGCCTCTGCCGCGATTACGCAAACCGTGGAAGAGGCTGTTATTTAGCGCCTGTCCACATCCCGGAAACCCTGACGAGCCGGTTTGGTCTATAGTTTCATTGAACAAACCAGAAAATCGAAGGAGAATCCGGATGCTCAAGAAAACCTTGTTGCCCTTCCTGTTTGCTGTACTCGTCACCCTGTCGGGTGCAGCCAGCGCGGAAAACTCCCAGGACTTTGGCGACTATGTTGTCCATTTCAATGCCCTGAACACCAACTACCTGCCACCTTCCGTAACACGTGAATACGGCCTGAAGCGAAGCAAGAACCGCGGCATGATCAATGTCGCTGTACTGCGCAAGGTGATGGGTACTGCGGGAAAACCCGTTGTCGCCGAGATCACGGCCAGTGCCACTAACCTGGCGGGCCAGAAGCGTGATATCACACTGCGGGAAGTCCGTGAAGGAAACGCGATTTATTACATTGGTGATTTCCCGATTTCACACGAGGAAACGCTACGTTTTACGCTTCACGTCAAGCCGGGGGACAATGTGGATGCCCACGAAGTCAAATTCTCCCACCAGTTCTTTACAGAATGATGCGATAGAGCGTATACAACCCGAAGCCACACACCAGTAACCCCGCCAGTCGCCGGATGCGCACATCGCGCACCCGAGCGGCCAACCGGTCTGCGGCGACACCCATTAACAACAGGTTCGGCAAGGTACCCAGGCCAAAGCTCAGCAACAAGGCCGCGCCCCGGGCAGGACTGCCTGCCGATATCGCCCACACCAGTACGCTGTACACCAGGCCGCAGGGCAGCCAGCCCCACAGGGTGCCCAGCAGCAATGCCTGGCCGCCACTGCGCACCGGCAGGAAACGCCGCCCCAGGGGCTCGATCCTTTTCCAGACCACGCCACCCAGCCGTTCTATCTGCGTCAATCCGTTCCACCAGCCACCCAGATACAGCCCGAGGGCAAGCATAAAAAATGCCGCCATCAACTGCAGGCCAAGCTGAACCTGGTGGATGCCACTCCAGTGCGACGCCAGCCACCCGATACCGCCAAACAGTGCACCGGCTACGCTGTAACTGAAAATCCGCCCGGCATTATAGAAAAGCTGGTAACGCCAGCGAACCGCACGATCATCGGGCGACAGCCCCAGTGACAGGGCAGTTACAATACCACCGCACATGCCGACACAGTGCACGCCACCCAGCAATCCGACCAGGAAAGCGGACAGCAGTGAAACATCAGTCAGCACGTTCTGTCTCCACCAGCCAGCCCCTGAAGCGGGTGAGCAGTAACAACCCGGGTATCGCAATCAGGGTACAGAACACAAAAAAGCCGATCCAGCCGAGTCCTTCCGCCATATAGCCGGTCGGTGCCGAGACAATTACCCGGGGGATACCCATCAGGCTGGTCAGCAGGGCGTACTGGGTGGCCGTGAAGCGGCGATTGGTCAGGCTGGCCATGAACGCGACAAACGCCGCGGTCCCCATACCGCCACTCAGATTTTCAAAGGCTATGACACCTGTCAACATTGGCAGGTTATAACCTGTTAGTGCGAGCAGCGCGAAACCGGCTGTCGAGACGGCCTGCAAAATACCGAAACCCCACAACGCACGATAAATCCCGATACGCAACATCACAACACCACCAAGCAAAGCACCGGCCAGTGAAGCAGAAAAACCAAATACTTTCACCACAGCACCAATCTCGGTCTTGCTGAAACCGATATCCAGGTAAAACGGTATTGTCATATTGCTGGCCATCGTATCGCCAACCTTAAACAGGATGATGAAGAAAAGGATTAACCAGGCATGGTGGTGCCGGAAATAATCTACAAAGGGGTGGATGACTGCCTCACGCAAGGTCCTCGGCAAGCCTTGTGCTGCAGTGGGTTCGGGCGCAAACAGGGTGGTTCCAATACCCACGATCATAACAAGTGCCATGAACTGGTAAACTTGTGGAAAAGGGATGAAATCGGCAAGTATCAGTCCACCACCTGATGCCAGCAAGGTGCCAAAACGGTAACCGTTAACATACAATGCTGCACCCAGCCCCAGCTCCCGGTCGACCAGCGCCTCACGCCGGTAGGCGTCGATTACGATGTCCTGGCTTGCCGAGAAAAACGTCACCAGCAGGGCCGCCAGCACGACGGGCAGAATGTGCTGCGATGGATGCGTCCAGCCAAGGGCCGCGATGGCCAGCATCAGGCATACCTGGCTGAGCAACAGCCAGCCCCGGCGCCGTCCCAGTAACGGCAGGGCGTAACGGTCCACCACCGGTGCCCACAGGAACTTCAATGTGTAGGGCAAGCCCACCAGCGCGAACAGGCCGATGGTTCCCAGGTCAACCCCTTCGTCCGTCATCCACGCCTGCAACACCGAACCGGTCAGCAACAATGGCAGACCGGAGGAGAAGCCCATCAGCAAGGCAACCAGCATACGGCCGGACAGGACGACTTTTACCGTGTCATTCATAACGGGTAGTCGTAATCCATGATCAGGGGCGCATGGTCAGAGAAGCGCTTGTCCTTGTAGATACGCGCCTTGCGCACCCGTTTCGCCAGGCCCGGCGTCACCACCTGGTAATCGATGCGCCAGCCTACGTTCTTTTCCCAGGCCCGACCACGGTTCGACCACCAGGTGTACTGGTCCGGCCGCGGGTCGACGACCCGGAAAGCATCTATAAAGCCGGCCGGGCCAAACAGTTCGTCCATCCACGCCCGCTCCTCGGGCAGGAAACCGGAATTCTTCTGGTTGCCACGCCAGTTTTTCAGGTCAATTTTGCGGTGCGCGATATTCCAGTCACCACAGATGACATATTCACGCCGGCTACGCCGCAGCTTGCGCAGGTAGGGCATGAAGCGCTCCAGCATTTCGAACTTCTTCTGCTGACGTTCTTCGCTGGAGGAACCGGAGTGCATATAGAGTGACACGATACCCAGCGAGCCAAAACGGACTTCGAGATAGCGCCCCTCGCTGTCGACATCCGGCCAGCCCAGGCCGCTGATCACCTTGTCCGGCTCGCGCCGGCAGTAGATCGCCACGCCGCTGTAGCCCTTTTTCTCCGCATCGTGGTAATACGCGTGCCAGCCACGCGGCCAGAACACCGGGTCCTGCAACTGGTGAACCTGCGCCTTGGTTTCCTGGATACACACCACGTCCGCACGCTGCCGCACCATCCAGCTGAAAAAACCCTTGCGGGCCGCCGAGCGAATCCCGTTAACATTGATGGTGATAATGCGCATGCGTTCTCCTGTTGCCGTTGCGCGTGTATCATACCGGAGCTTTTTCGTTCCCGGTGGAGTCCCATGCAGTCCTACAAAAAAGAATTTCTCGAATTTGCCATCGAAGCCGGCGTTTTGCGCTTTGGTGAGTTCACGCTGAAATCGGGCCGTGTCAGCCCGTATTTTTTCAATGCCGGACTGTTCAACCGTGGCAGTCACCTGGCGCGACTGGGGCGCTTCTACGCGCAGACCATCATGGATGCCGGTATTGGCTTTGACGTCCTGTTCGGCCCGGCCTACAAGGGTATCCCGCTGGCGGCTGCGACCAGCATCGCACTCGCCGATCACCACGACACGGACACACCCTGGTGCTTCAACCGCAAGGAAGCCAAGGACCACGGTGAAGGCGGCAACCTGGTCGGCGCCCCGCTGGAAGGCCGGGTGCTGATTATTGATGACGTGATCACTGCCGGCACCGCGATCCGCGAATCCCTGCAGATCATCGATGCCGCGGGCGCCTGCGCAGCCGGTGTGGTTATTGCCCTGGACCGTCAGGAACGTGGCCAGGGCGAGCGTTCCGCCATCCAGGAAGTCGAACAGGATCTGGGTCTGAAAGTGGCCAGCATCGTCACCCTGGCAGAGTTACAAACCTTTCTGCAGGAGCGTCCCGAGTATGCCGATGCGCTGAGTGCCATTGCTGATTACCGGGCAAAATACGGGATTGCAGCCTGACATCCGCAGGGCGGCCCGAAGGGTGAGCGCAGCGAGTAATCCAGTGGTTTCAAATACATGGATACCGGCCTGCGCCGGTATGACGAACTATCCGGTATGACGAATTAATCAGCATTCCCCTCACCCGATAATCAGCTTGATCCCGATCACCAGCGTTACCAGTTCAAATGCCCGTTTGACCCAGCGGTTCCCCTGTCGGATTGCCAGGTGTGCGCCAAAATACCCCCCCAGCAACGACCCCAGCAGCAGGGCCGGTAGCCAGTCCCAGCGAATTTCCGCAATCAGCCCCAGCGTCAACGCACCCGCACCGTTCCAGAACACCCCGACCAGCACCAGCGTATAGGCAATCGCCCGCTTGTATTCAAAACCGAACCAGCGCACCAGCCAGAGGGTGACAAACAGGCCGGTGCCCGATGTGAGAGAGCCATTCAACGCACCAATCAGAAACAGGCCGGCTCCGCCGATGAGAAAACCGTGCCGGTCCCGGTGCGTGAAGCTTTCTGTCTGCCCCAGACCAGGGCGCCGCCAGGAGTACAGGCCCAGCCCCGCCGTGAGGATGCCCAGCGCCACTTCGGCGATCCGGCCCGGGATATCGACAATCAGGTTTGCCCCCACCACGACCCCCGGCAAACCGGTCGCAAGTATAAACAGGGCAAGCCGTTTTTCGAGACCCCTCTCCCTCAAGTGCCGCACTGTCGCGCCGATACCAAGGGCAACACTGGCAACCTTGTGGGTGGCCAGCGCGATCACGAATGGCAGCCCCAGAAAGATCAGCGCCGGTAACTGGATCAGGCCCGCGCCGCCCCCTGAAAAGGCCGACAGCAGGTTTGCCAGCAGGGAAATGAAAAACAGAACTAACTGATCCAGGAATTCCACTGGCCGTTTACTCGCAGATTTGGACAGATATACATGAAAATGCTTGCTCGTATGAAAAAGATCTCAGCCATCGGATTATGCGCCATTGTGGCGTTGTCGGTCGTCCCCGCACAGGCCGGGAAACTGAAAAAATGGGTCGATGAAAATGGCCAGGTGCAGTACGGCGATCACATTCCGCCACAGTATGCGAAAAAAAGCAGCCAGACACTGAACAGCCAGGGCATTGTCGTGCAGACACGTGCGGCCGCAAAAACACCGGAGCAGATCGCGGAAGAAGCGCGTCAGGCGAAGCTCCGGGCAGAACAGGAGCGCAAGCAACAGGAACAGGCCCGTAAAGACCGTATCCTGCTCGACACCTTCACCAATGAAGATGAAATGGTTATGACACGCGACGGCAAAATCGAGGCCATCGAAGCCATTATCCGCGTGACCAATGGCCGTATCCAGAAAATAAAGGAACGCCTGTCGACCCAGAAGCAGCGCGCCGCACGCATGGAGCGCGCGGGCAAACCCGTGCCGGAATCCGTCACGAAACAGATCCACGAGGCACGCGACCAGATCCGGCAGAATATCGAATATATTGAAAACCGCCGGCATGAACAGCAGGCTATCCGGGACAAGTTCGAGCTCGACATCAACCGTTTCCGGGAACTGAAAGCGGCCCGGGACGAGACACTCGACACCGCGAGTCAATAGGCGGCGTCAGCTCTTTATCAGTGTCCCCACGCCCTCATCGGTAAACAGTTCTACCAGTACAGCGTGCTCGACCCGGCCGTCAATAATATGTGAGGCACGCACCCCGGACTTGACCGCTGACAACGCACACTGGATCTTGGGCAGCATACCGCCGTGGATGGTGCCATCCTCTATCAGCGCATCAACTTCCGTGGCATTCAGGCCGGTCAGCAGGTTCCCCTGCTTGTCCAGCAAACCGGTGGTGTTGGTCAGCAGTATCAGTTTTTCCGCACCCAGCACTTCAGCGATACGACCGGCAACAAGATCGGCATTGATGTTGTAGGAATGCCCGTCTTCACCGACACCGATAGGTGCGATCACCGGGATAAAACCACCGTTGACCAGCATGTCCACCACACTTGCATCGACGCTGGCCACCTCACCGACGTGCCCGATATCAATAATTTCCGGCGCATCCAGCTCCGGGCTGTTGCGGGTAATCCTGAGCTTGCGGGCACGAATCAGGTCACCATCCTTGCCGGTCAATCCAACCGCCCGGCCACCGTGACGTGTCATCAGGTTAACGATTTCCTTGTTCACCAGACCACCGAGCACCATTTCCACCACGTCCATGGTTTCACTGTCGGTCACCCGCATGCCTTCGACAAAACGGCTTTCCTTGCCCAGCTTGTCCAGCAAGCTGCCTATCTGCGGGCCACCACCATGCACCACGACCGGGTTGATACCCACCAGCCGCATCAGCACGATGTCGCGTGCGAAACCGCTCTTCAGGGTTTCATCGACCATGGCGTTGCCGCCGTACTTGACTACCACGGTCTTGCCACGGAAACGCTGGATATAGGGGAGTGCCTCACCCAGGACGTGGGCAATTTCAGTGGCTTTGACGGAATTCAGGCTCATGTTCAGAACGGTAATGACAGGTTGGGATCAACCTGTAACATAACACGACGGAACTCATCCTGTATTGCGCTGATCGCCAGCTCATCATCTGCCTCGAAACGCAGCACCAGGCAGGGTGTGGTGTTGGACGCACGCACCAGCCCCCAGCCGCGCTCGAACTCGACCCGCATGCCGTCAATCGTGGCGATACGTGCGTTCTCGAAATGTGCACTGTTGAGCAATTTCTCCATGAACACCGGCGGCTCGCCTTCTGCCATCGGCACATTCAGTTCCGGAGTATTGACGCTGTCTGGCAACCCGGCAAACACGTCGCTGGAACTGCGTGCATCATTGGCCAGGATTTCCAGCAAACGTGCCGCCGTGTAAAGCGCATCGTCAAAACCGAACCAGCGTTCCTTGAAGAATACATGCCCGCTCATTTCCCCGGCCAGCAGTGCACCGGTTTCTTTCATCTTTGCCTTGATCAATGAGTGCCCGGTCGCCCACATCAGCGGCTCGCCGCCATGCTCGGCAACGATGGTCGCAACGTGCCGTGAGCTTTTCACATCATAGATAATCTGCGCGCCGGGATTACGCGCCAGCACGTCGATCGCCAGCAACATCAGCAGGCGGTCCGGCCAGATAATCTCGCCCTCTGAACTGACGACACCAATCCGGTCACCGTCACCGTCGAAAGCAATACCGATATCTGCAGCATTTTCCTGTACTGCCTGGATCAATGCCGCAAGGTTTTCAGTTTTACCGGGGTCCGGGTGATGGTTGGGGAAGTTGCCATCGACCTCGCAAAACAGCTCGATGACTTCGCAGCCCAGCTCTCTCAACAACTGCGGGGCCGCAACACCGGCCACACCGTTACCACAATCCACGACTACTTTCATGGGACGTACAATCTGTACATCACTCTTTACGCGTTCAATGTAGTCCGGCAGTACGCTGACTTCCTCGACACTGCCTTCACCGGTCAGCACGTCACCTGTTTCGATACGCTTGCGCAAGGCCTGGATACCATCGCTTGCCAGGGTCTCACCCCCCAGCACGACCTTGAAACCGTTATAGTCAGCGGGATTATGGCTGCCGGTCACCATCACACCGGAGCCACTACCCAGGTACTGGGCCGCAAAATAAAGCACCGGTGTGGGGACCATGCCGATGTCCTTGACGTCACGCCCGGTTGCCACAAGTCCACGAATCAGGCTGGCTGTCAGGTCAGGGCCGGACAGGCGTCCGTCACGCCCCACGACGATGGTCTGTTCACCACGGTAGTAGGCCTCGCTACCGATGGCCCGGCCGATTTCAAAGGCCATCTCTTCGGTCAGTGTTTCACCGGCAATACCACGGATATCGTAGGCG
>JALVCM010000377.1 GCA_027010005.1 Thiohalobacter sp. | reverse complement strand
AAACGTGCCCGCAAGGACCTGCATGATACACAATTACTCGCCCCCGCCGATGGCGTAATCCGCTCACGCATCCTGGAACCGGGTGATATCGCCACACCGTCCCGCCCGGTCTTTACCCTGGCGAAACTTGAACCGGTCTGGATCCGGACCTATGTTCCGGAAACCCACCTGGGCCAGGTGGTGCCGGGCATGCAGGCACAGATCAGTACCGACAGCTCAGCCGATACACGCTTCAAGGGCTGGGTCGGCTATATCTCCCCAAGCGCCGAGTTCACGCCCAAAAATGTCGAAACACCGACACTGCGTACCCGCCTGGTGTACCAGGTGTGGATCTACGCCTGCAACCCGGATAGGCGGTTACGCCTGGGCATGCCCGCAACCGTGGAACTGGATACCCGCTCCACACAGGCCGACCCCGATGCGTCCGCCTGCAGCGGCGCGCAATGACCGACAGCGCATCACCCGCCATTACGCTGAAAGACCTCGGCAAGACCTTTGCCGGTGCGCAACCGGTGCGCGCACTGGACAGGCTCAACCTGCAGGTCAAACGTGGCGTGGTCACCGGCCTGATCGGCCCGGATGGCGCAGGCAAAACCACCCTGATGCGACTGGCGGCTGGCCTGCTGTTACCTGACGAAGGTGAAATCCGTGTACTCGGCCAGGACATGCGTGACGCGTCACTGGCGGTCCAGTCACATATCGGTTACATGCCACAACGCTTTGGCCTCTATGAAGACCTCACGGTGCAGGAAAACCTCGATCTGTATGCAGAGCTGCAAGGCGTACCGGAGGAAGAACACGCCGCCCGTCACCGGGAACTGATGCACATGACCGGCCTGGCGCCGTTCACCGCACGACTCGCCGGCCGCCTGTCCGGTGGCATGAAACAGAAACTGGGCCTGGCCTGCACCCTGCTCAGCTCACCGGAACTGTTACTGCTGGATGAACCCACGGTCGGTGTCGACCCGGTCTCGCGCCGCGAGTTGTGGGCCATCGTCTACCGGCTGGTCAAGGAACAACACATGAGTGTGTTGCTCAGCACCGCCTATCTCGACGAGGCAGAACGCTGCGATGATGTCATCCTGTTACACGAAGGCAAGCTGCTCGGCCAGCAGGCGCCGCAGGCTTTCAGTACACCGATGCAGGGACGGGTCTGGGAAGTCAGCGCCGCGCTGGGCAAACGCCGCCTGCAACAGCAGCTCGACCTCAACCCCGCGGTACTGGATGCACTGACCGAGGGACGCAAGGTGCGGGTGGTGACCTGTGATGCCGGTACCACCCCGGAAACACTGGTCGCGGGCCTGCCCGAAGCCCGTATCGAAGCCGTTACACCACGCTTCGAGGATGCCTTTATCGCCCTGCTCCAGCACGACATTCACAAACCTCCGGCCGTTGACACAACACCGACGACGGCAATTGACCGTGACGAGGCCGTCATCCAGGTACAGGAACTGAGTCGACGCTTTGGTGATTTTATTGCCGTCAACAAGGTCAGCTTCGAGGTCCGGCGTGGTGAGATTTTCGGCCTGCTGGGCGCCAACGGTGCCGGCAAGTCGACCACCTTTCGCATGCTGTGCGGGCTGTTGCCGGTTTCCTCCGGCCATGTGAGCGTCGCCGGCGTTGACCTGCGCAAGGCCGCTGCAAAAGCACGCGCACGCATCGGCTATATGGCACAACGCTTCTCCCTGTACGGCAACCTGTCTGTACAGGAAAACCTGAACTTTTTCGCCAGCGCCTATGGCCTGTCCGGTAACACGAAACGGGAGCGCATTGCCTTGGCGCTGGAAGACTTTGAGCTGACCTCATACAGAGAGACTGCAGCCATCACCCTGCCGCTGGGTTTCAAGCAGCGCCTGGCACTTGCCGCGGCACTCATGCACCGGCCCGACATCCTGTTCCTCGATGAACCCACTTCCGGGGTCGACCCGCTGGCCCGCCGCGAGTTCTGGTGGCACATCAACGCCCTGGCCGAGTCCGGTGTCACCGTACTGGTCACCACCCATTTTATGGATGAAGCCAACTACTGCGACCGGCTGGTCATCATGGCCGACGGCGAAGTGCTGGCCGAGGACTCGCCGGAAAACCTGCGCGAGCATTTCCGTACAGCCGGCGAAACCGAAGCCAGCATGGAAGACGCCTTTATCGCGCTGATTGAACGGCACAAGCAGGAGGCTGCTGCCTGATGCCGCAACCTGCCTCACAACTTTCGCGCCGGCGTCTGGCCGGTATGGTGCGCAAGGAAAGCCTGCAGATCCTGCGCGACCCGTCCAGTATCGCCATTGCCTTTGTGCTACCGGTGGTGATGCTGTTCCTGTTCGGTTATGGCGTGTCGCTGGATGCAAAAGACGTCCGTATCGGTTTCGTCATCGAAAGTCCGGACAGTGAAACCAGTGATATCCGTGCCGCCTTCGGCCAGTCGGATTATTTTGAACCGGTCGTCTTTCACACCATACAGGCTGCCGAACAGGCCATGCGGGAACACGACATCGATGGCATCGTCTGGATGCAAAGCGATTTCAGTCACCGCCTGCATGCCGGACTCGGCGCACCCCTCGGGGTCATCGTCAATGGTGTGGATGCCAACCAGGGGCGAATTACAGAAGGCTATATTCTCGGTGCCTGGCAAACCTGGCTGACACACTACACCGAACGGCGCGGACTGCCGAAAGCCTTCCCCATCACCCTGGAACAACGCGTCTGGTTCAACCCGGCCGTCAACAGCCGGGATTTCCTGGTACCCGGCCTGGTCGCCGTCATCATGACACTCATCGGCGCCCTGCTGACGGCCATGGTGGTCGCGCGTGAATGGGAACGTGGCACCATGGAAGCCCTGCTGGTTACCCCGATCCATATCCGTGAACTGCTGATGGGCAAACTGGTCCCTTACTTTGTCCTCGGCATGGGTGGCATGCTGCTGACGGTGGCAATGGCGGTGTGGCAATTCGATGTCCCGCTGCGTGGCTCGTTCCTGGTACTGCTGGTCGCCTCCGCACTGTTCATGCTGGTTGCGCTGGCAATGGGACTGTTGATCTCCATTGTCGCAAAAAACCAGTTCGTTGCCGGCCAGGTGGCGATTATCGTGACCTTTCTGCCAGCCTTTATCCTGTCCGGCTTTATCTTTGATATCAATTCCATGCCCTGGGCCATCCAGCTGCTGACACACCTCATCCCGGCGCGCTATTTTGTGTCTATTCTGCAAACCGTCTTCCTGGCCGGCAATGTCTGGCCGGTAATCCTGCCCAACGCCGCGGCATTGTTGCTGATGGCATTTGTTTTCCTGATGCTGGTACGGCGCAAGGCCAGCAAGCGGCTGGAGTAACCGATGCTGCAACATATACTGGCGCTGATCATCAAGGAATTCCTTGCCCTGCTGAAGGACAAGCGCAGCCGGTTTGTGCTGATCGGCCCGCCCATCGTGCAGCTGGTTGTATTCGGGTATGCCGCGACCTTTGACCTCAACCGGGTGCCGTTTGCGGTTTATGATGAAGACAACACGGCACTGTCACACCTGCTGGTGGAACGTTTCAGTGGCTCGGACACCTTCGAGCTGGTCGGGAAAATCAGCCGCGACGCCGACATCCAGCCAATGATCGACAATAAACAGGCCTTGATGGTCCTGCATATCAGTCCACGCTTCAGTGATGACCTGGCGGCCGGGGAAAGTGCTTCCTTACAGGTCATTGTCGATGGACGCAATTCCAACACGGCACTACTGGCACTCAATTACGTCCGCACGGTACTGCTGGATTTTTCTGCTGACTGGGCAAAACAGCAACAACGGCCACCACCACCGGCAAAACTGGTCATGCGCGCCTGGTACAACAGCAACCTGGTATCACAATGGTTTATCGTACCCGGTATCGTCGGGCTGCTGACGCTGGTGGTTTCGCTGCTGGTCACGGCATTGTCAGTGGCACGTGAGCGCGAGGAAGGTACCTTTGACCAGTTACTGGTTACACCATTGCGACCGGTTGAAATACTCATCGGCAAGTCGGTTCCCGGGCTGATCATCGGCCTGGTTGAGTCGACATTTATTATCCTGGTTGCCATCTTCTGGTTTGATGTACCGCTACGCGGTCATATCGGCGCACTTTACCTCGGGCTGTTCCTGTTCCTGCTCGCCAATATCGGGATCGGACTGATGATTTCATCCCTTTCGGTTACCCAGCAACAGGGGCTGCTCGGTGCCTTCCTGTTCCTGGTCCCCGCGGTCATCCTGTCGGGCTTCGCCACACCCATTGCCAACATGCCGGAGGCGGTCCAGCAGCTCACGCTTCTTAACCCGATGCGTTACTTCCTGATTATTGTTCGCGGGGTGTTCCTGGAAGGTGCGGATATCAAACTGCTTGTGCCACAGTACTGGCCCATGGCAGTCATCGCCCTGTTCAGCCTGTCGTCCGCCGCCTGGCTGTTCCGTCGCCGGATGTACTGATCACACCCGAGGCATTGATGCCGCGGTAATTTGCCAGCCAGTGACGATATTCTTCTGCCGGTAGCGGCTTTGCAACGAAGTAACCCTGCGCGATATCGCACTGCATCTTTTTCAGTGCCGACAGGGTCTTCGCATCCTCAACACCCTCGGCCACGACGGACAGTCCGAAGCGATGTGCAAGGTCCACAATCAGTTCGACAATATTGGCATTGTCACGATCCTTCAACAGGCCGAAGACAAAAGACTGGTCGATCTTCAGCTGGTCAGCGGGAATATCCCGGAAATAGGAAAGGCTGGAGTAACCGGTACCAAAATCATCGATTGAAACCACAACCCCCTCATCGCGAAGCTGCTTCAGCTTGCAAAACACCTCTTCAATATTCTCGATAAATGACTGCTCGACAATTTCGACACATAGCCGGCTATTGTCCGACCGCCACAGGTCACGTGCACTCATTACCGTATCGGTAAAATCGGACCGCTCGAGTATCCGGGTCGGGATATTGACCGAGACCTCCTGTTCACCCCAGGGGTGTTCCCATTCACTGGCAAGCCGCAAGGCACTGTTCAGCATCCAGTCAGTCAATGGCCTGATGAAACCCGT
>JALVCM010000376.1 GCA_027010005.1 Thiohalobacter sp. | reverse complement strand
GAATGAACTCGCTGGGCCCGACCACACCACGGAAATCATTTTTCCAGCGGACCAGGGCCTCTGCACCGACCGGCTTGCCCGAAACGAGCGAGATCTTGGGTTGAAAATACACACGCATTTCGGATTTCTGGATGGCATCTTCCAGTGCCATTTCGATATCCCAGTTCTGTGAGTCTTCATGCTCCTCGAGAGGGTGCGCGATACACACCGTTTGCCCGGACTGCTGTGCCCGCTGCAGCGCCTCGTCAGCCGTGGACAACAGCGCTTCAGCACCCCGCGCATGTTCGGGGAACAGGGCAATACCCACACTGGCCGTACAATGGACGCTGTCGTGGTCGAGCGGGACAGGTACATCGAGCAGGCGCTGAAGCTTGTGTGCCGCCAGCTCGGCATGCCCGCTGTTCAGTATGCCCGGCAGGACCAGCGCAAACTGGTCATCCCCGATACGGGCGACCTGGTCACCCTCACGGCGTACCTGCTCAAGGACGTTTGCCACCGCCTGCAGTACCGTGTCACCGGAGGTATAACCGTAACGCATATTGATACGGCTGAACTGGCGTATATCCACCAGCAACAGCGCCAGTGACACCTGGTGTGTACCCGCCTCGGTGACTTCACTGTCGAGGATATGCAGGAACTGCTGACGGTCGTACAGGCCTGTTACCGGATCTCTCATAGCATTCCACCCCGTTCAGAGGAAGACCTCTTTCATATCGATGCCATAGGCGCCCCGTGGCAGCCCGCGGGCAACGGAAATACTTTCATCCAGCCGGGAAAGATCAACCAGACGGAATTGCTGCAGGGGTTCCTTGTTACTGTCCAGCAACAACATAACCGATGGCCTGAGCCGGCGCAGGCCATTTACCGAAATCACGGCACCGACTTCACCGGTAGACAACTCGATCAGGGAACCGGTTGGATACAGACCCACCGTCTGGATAAACTGCTCGACCAGCTCGGCCTGAAACTTTTTGCTGCGCAAGTCATATAACTCTGCAATCGCCTCATGTGGCGGCATCGGTTCATCCTGTGAATAGAGCCGCGGGTTGGTCATGGCATCGAAACTGTCGACAATACCGGCAATGCGCCCGAACACCGGTATGGCCGCATTCTCCAGACCCTGTGGATAGCCACTGCCATCGGCCCGTTCATGGTGTGTCGCAACCATCTGCAAAACGTCCATGGGCAGGCGCTCTTCAAGTGACAGCCCGGACGTTGTGGAAAGCATCCGTACACCCTGATCCACATGACTGAACAGTGTCTTGCGCTCATCCTTCGTCAGTGTTCCCGGTTTACGCAGTAATTCCACCGGAACGGCGCTCTTGCCAACATCGAGCAACAGGCCTCCCAGCGCCAGTAATTCAATCGATGATTTCTCCAGCCCCAGGTGGCGCCCGAAGGTTGCGCACCAGACCGACGTACCCAGGGCACGCGTATAGGTACTGTCGTCAAACTGCCTGAGTTTGACCACCAGCGTCATGGCACCGGGGGCACGAATGATACTGTCCACCACGCCGGAAATACTTTCGTTCAGGGCATCGACATCAAACTCGTTGTTCTGGCCCAGCCGGTCCATCACCTTGTGGAAGTCTTCCTGCAGACGTTCGTGCGCCTGCTCTGCTACGTAGAACTCCGCCTCGATCGGCGCCACATCCTCGTAGTGTGTCTTGCGCAGCGCGCTGTATTCGTTATGGACACCGGGTTCCGCCGCCTGCCTGGTCCTTGCAGGTTGCGGGGCCGGCGTGTTATAGACTTTTGGTCCTTCCCGTACCACCCAGAAGCGTGGATCCGGTGAGTAGCCCTGGTCGACATCGACATAGACATAATTGCAGTACTTTCGCAGCCGCTCGATATCCTTGTAACTCTCGATCTTTACACCCTGCAGCTTGTAGGCCGTCTTCAGCCATGGCTTGTCCAGGCGCGCCACGTACATGCCGATTTCCAGGCCGTCGATACTTGTTTTGACTTCTTTCTTCATACGCTTTGGCGCAGCTTCCCGTTGTGGCAATCCATGTCACGGCATGCCGTTTCCACAGCACTCTTTAATATATAGCGACTGGAACGGAAATTACTTTGAAACATCCGGCGTATCCATGCGGAGATGGCCACGCCGCTGTAGCTGCTTCACGAGGGGCTCCAGCAGCGGTGCCTGGACAAAAAGCGAAAAAACGACCACGCCGTAGGCGATTGACTGCACCGTCCACCACCCTTCCAGTTCCAGTGGCAGGGTCAGAGCCAGTGCCAGCGTTTTTGCGCCGCGG
>JALVCM010000375.1 GCA_027010005.1 Thiohalobacter sp. | reverse complement strand
TTCCCGCACGTTTCGCAATCAGGGCAAATTTGGCTTCCTGTGCCTGTTCGAGAGTCGCCACCGAATCCCTGACCTCCTCCGCCGACTCACCATAATAGGCCATGGAGTAGGCCCGATACTGCGTATCCAGAAAACCGGAGAAGAAATCCTGTTGTTCATCATAGTGCTGCTCCATCAGGGCTTCGGTCTCTTCCATGATGGGACCTTCATCTGTCGCAACACCATAATCACGTGGAACACGACCTGAATCCCTGTAACGCGCGTATTCCCGCTCGAAGAACCGCTTCAGCCTGCTTTCGTAGAGGCGCATTTCCTCGCTGTCAGGCCCGAAGATACCCGCCTGACGAAGATGCGCCTCGATATCAGTTTCTGCTCCAATCACGACGACTCCTTATAAACATTTTGAACATTCAATACCGGGCACGGCAATCGTACAGATGATAGCACTATCGAAAATCCGTTTAACCAGCATGTTTTTGCTGTCCGGCGGGATAACCGTGATGCAACGCACATACAAGCGTACTATGATGATCTATATCTTAACCCTGACGAACAGGTGCCGATAGCATCACTACAACAAATGCGTCAACAAGCAGTCACAATACACCGACAGACTCAAGAGAAAAGACAACCCGATCATGGCCACCGTACTTGTTATCGATGATCAGGCGACCAGCCGCCAGATCCTTGCCCAGATCGTCCGCTCGATTGACGAACTCCTGGAAATCAAATCCTTCGACAGCGCTCAGCCGGCACTGGACTGGCTGCGGGACAGGCAGGCTGACCTGATCCTGACGGATTACAAGATGCCCGGCATGAACGGTATCGAGTTTCTGGAGCAGGCGCGTACACTGAAACAGCTCCAGAACGTACCCATTGTGATGATTACCTCGCACGAACAGGCGGAAATCCGCTATCGCGCACTGGAACTGGGTGCCACAGATTTCATCAACAAGCCTATCGACCATGCCGAGTGCCGTGCCCGCTTCCGTAACCTGCTGCAGATGCAACGCCAGCGCCTGATCATCGAGGACCGCGCCAACTGGCTGGAAGAACAGGTCAGGGCCGCCACCCATGCCATTCGTGTACGCGAACATGAAACCCTGCTTCGGCTGGCCAAGGCCGGCGAATACCGGGACGAGGAAACCGGTAACCATGTTATCCGAATGGCACGTTTTGCCCGGGTGATTGCGGAAACCCTGGGTGTCGACGAAACGGAATGCGAAACCATTGAGCTTTCCGCACCGATGCACGATATCGGTAAAATCGGCATCCCGGACCAGATTCTCCTGAAGCCGGGCAAGCTCACAACAGAAGAATTCGAGACCATCAAACAACACACAATTATCGGCTACGAGATCCTCAGGGACAGCCCTTCCAGGTACCTGAAAATGGGCGCTGAAATCGCCCTCGGCCACCACGAGAAATTCGATGGTAATGGTTATCCGCAAGGTCTCGCCGGTGAAGCCATTCCACTACCGGCACGCATCGTCGCAGTTGCAGATGTTTTCGATGCACTGTCATCGCGACGCTGCTACAAACCGGCCTGGCGCGACCAGGACATCATGAACCTGATGGTCAATGAAAGCGGGAAACATTTTGACCCGCAATGTATTGATGCTTTCCTCAGCCAGATAGACCGTATCCGGGAAATACGCGCCTCGCTGTCCGACGACGATGACAGGAAGCAGGAAGTGACCTGAGCAGGTCCGAACCTTTCAGCGCCCCCACCACGGTCACAAATCCCGTAGGAGCGGGCTTGCCCGCGAACCATCCGCAACGGCGGGTTCGCGGGCAAGCCCGCTCCTACGGGTCACGTTCTTCAGGTGCGAGGCACTCTGGGGGTAACCCCGCACAACAGGGCATAGCTGATGGTGCCTGCAGCCCCGGCCACGGATTCTACCGGCAGCCCTTCTCCCCACAACACAACCGGGTCCCCCACACGGGCCTGTGGCTGAGTGCGCAGATCGACACACAACATGTCCATTGAAACCCGCCCGATCAGTTCCACCCCTTCACCATTGACCCGTACCGGGGTGCCGGACGGGGCATGGCGCGGGTAACCGTCACCGTAACCGGCCGCCACCACGCCCACCGGCATATCTTCCGGGCAGACCCAGGCCTGGCCATAGCCGACCGCATCACCCTTGCGGCAGTAATGCACGGCAATCAATTCAGACGCCAGTGTCATCACCGGACGTAATTCAACCGGGCAGGCATACCCTGCCGCCATGGGCGAGGCA
>JALVCM010000374.1 GCA_027010005.1 Thiohalobacter sp. | reverse complement strand
TCTCGGGCAGTGGGCCGGCCTATTTCTTCCTGGTCATCGAGGCACTGCAGGAAGCCGGGCAATCCCTCGGACTGGATGATAAAACGGCCCGCCTGCTGGCCCTGCAAACAGCATTTGGGGCAGCAAAAATGGCGCTTGAAAGTCGCGATGATGCCGCCACACTCCGCCACAAGGTCACTTCACCGGGTGGCACGACGGAAAAAGCACTGGCAGTTCTCGAGCAAGGTGGCTTGCGCACCCTGTTCAATGACGCCCTCAAGGCCGCCTGTGATCGCTCGCGCGAACTGGCCAAACAGTTCGGAGCAAAATAAACATGGGTACCAGTTACGTCACCAACCCGCTTGAATTCCTGATTAATACGCTGTTTAGCCTGTATATCCTGATGGTCATGCTGCGTTTCCTGCTGGCCGCCGTGCGGGCGGATTTCTATAACCCGGTCAGTCAGTTCCTGGTCAAGGTCACCAATCCACCACTGCTTCCCCTGCGGCGCTTCATCCCCAGCACAGGAAAGGTCGACACCAGCGCACTGGTGCTGATGCTGCTCCTGCAACTGCTGTCTTTTACGCTCATCGGACTGTTACGGGGTGGTCCACTGGCCGTGTGGCCCCTGCTTGTGCTGTCGCTGCGCGAACTGACCGAACTGGCACTCAATGTGTTCCTGTTCTCGATTTTTATCCAGGTCATTATCAGCTGGGTGAACCCGGGCACCTACAATCCCGTGGTCTCGCTGCTGTACAGTATTACTGAACCGGTGTTACGGCCCTGTCGGCGGCTGATCCCGCCGATTTCCGGGCTGGATCTCTCGCCGCTGGTGGCGCTGATAGCTATTCAGCTGGCCAAGTACCTGATTCTGCCACTCTTTCTGATTTTCCTGTAAGTACACGGATGGCCGGGCCCTGTTACCGATGGCAGAATGATGACCTGATTCTGTCCATCAGGGTGCAACCCAGGGCCAGCCGGGATGAAATTGTCGGGGTGTATGGCGACCAGCTGAAAATCCGCCTCACCGCACCTCCGGTCGACGGCAAGGCCAACCAGCACCTGCTTCGTTTTCTGGCCAGCTATTGCCAGGTACCGCGCAGCCGGGTTGAATTGATCAGTGGCCAGACCGGGCGCACGAAAAAGGTGCGGATCAACCGCCCCAATCATTTACCCGAACCGGTTTCTTCACCACCCCCCCGGCTGAATGCCCCCGGAACAAAGCCACAATGACGCTAAGCCCATAAAAAACAGACTAAAGTCATCCTCTCTATGGCCGTTACCCGTTAAAGATACGCCTCTAGCGTAAAGTCGACCACGCCTGACAGACAGGCCCGAAAATTTTCAGCGGGAAACTTCGCATGCAGCAGGATCAACTTGACCGCCGCCTAAAAAATTATACGCAATGGCGCGAAAAACTGATTCATAATGTCCAGACATTTCAGGACTGGCTCGAAACCCACCAGCTGGCATCGAGCGAGCAGGAATTCCGGATATTCGAAACCCTCGAGGCGTTGCGCAAGGACCGCCTGACAATCGCCTTTGTCGCTGAATTCTCGCGCGGCAAAACAGAGCTGATCAATGCGCTGTTCTTTGCCCACTTCGGCCAGCGGTTACTGCCTTCCGAAGCCGGTCGCACCACCATGTGTCCGACCGAGCTGTTCTATGATCACGACACACCCGATGCCTATATCCGTCTGTTGCCGATCGAAACACGTCTGCAGGACAAGAGCATTGCGGATTTCAAACTCGAACCCATTCACTGGAACCACACGCCGCTGAACATCCATGACCCGGAGCAGGTTGCCCAGGCACTGCATGAAGTGATCCGTACCCGGCAGGTACCGCTGGAGAAAGCCCGTGAACTGGGGCTTTACGATGAAGCGACAGACCCCGGCTTCAAGAGCACGGGTAAATTACCGGCACAGGTCGAGGTACCCTGCTGGCGGCACGCCCTGGTCAACTTTCCGCACGACCTGCTCAAGCAGGGTCTGGTGGTACTGGACACACCCGGCCTGAATGCCATGGGCAGTGAACCCGAACTGACGCTCAGCATGTTGCCAGCGGCACAGGCTGTATTGTTCCTGCTTGGCGCAGACACCGGTGTGACACGCAGTGATATGGAGATGTGGGAACGTCATGTCAGCGCAGTTCGTGGCAAATCCGGCCACAACCTGCTCGTTGTGCTGAACAAGATTGACACCCTGTGGGATGAGCTGAAGGCCTCGAGTGCCGTCAAGGCCAGTATCGAGTCACAACGACTTGCCAGT
>JALVCM010000373.1 GCA_027010005.1 Thiohalobacter sp. | reverse complement strand
GGAACAAACCCATCGTCTGGCCACTGGGCCTGATCGGCCTGCTGCTGTTGATGATGATCATTCCGGCAGTTATTGGTTACAGACGCCACGAGAACCGGCGCATGCTGGCGGAGACAGACGGATGATCGCCTATATCATTCGCCGCCTGTTGTACGCCATCCCGATTCTCATCGGGGTCAACCTGATCACCTTTGTGTTGTTCTTTGTAGTCAACAGTCCCGATGATGTGGCGCGCATGCACCTCGGGATGAAGCACGTCACGCCGGAAGCGGTCGAAAAGTGGAAGGCTGAACACGGTTATGACCAGCCCCTGCTGTATAACAGGGACGCACAGGGCATTGAGCACCTGACTGATACCATTTTCTTCGACAAGTCGGCCCGCCTGTTTGCCTTTGATTTCGGTTCGTCGGATGCGGGGCGCAATATCGGCGACGATATCAGCAAGCGCATGTGGCCCAGTCTTGCTATTGCCGTACCTACACTGCTGCTCGGTCTGCTGGTGCACATCAGTTTTGCCATGCTGCTGGCATTTTTCCGCGGCACCTACCTGGATCTTTCGGGGGTCATACTGACAGTCGTACTGATGTCGATTTCCACCCTGTTCTACATCATTGCCGGCCAGTACCTGTTCAGCAAGGTCCTGCACCTGGTGCCTATCTCGGGTTATCAGCCGGGCTGGCAGTCGTGGCGTTTTGTCCTGCTACCGGTGCTGATTGGTGTGTTTTCCGGCCTGGGTTCTAGCGGTCGCTGGTATCGCACCATTTTCCTGGAAGAGATTGGCCGTGATTATGTGCGTACCGCGCGCGCCAAGGGACTGCCGGAACTGAGACTGCTGTTTACCCACGTGCTGAAGAACGCCATGGTGCCGATTCTCACCGGTGTGGTTGTGGTGTTGCCACTATTGTTTATGGGCAGCCTGATCATGGAGTCCTTCTTCGGTATCCCGGGGCTGGGCAGTTACACCATCGAGGCCATCCAGAAACAGGACTTCGCCATTGTGCGTGCCATGGTGTTCCTCGGTTCCGTGTTGTACATCATTGGCCTGCTGCTCACCGACCTGTCCTACACGCTGGTTGACCCGAGGATACGCCTGTCATGATCAAGCCGGTACTCCTGTGGACCGACGCGCTGGTATTCCTGCTGGTGGTGATTGTGATTGCCTTTGGGCTTTATGCGCGGCGCCACGAACACCTGCGTGCGCCCTGGCGGGAAGTCGTCAGGGGGCGGATTGCCATTGCCTCCCTGGTGGTGCTGGCGTTCTACACGTTGACCGGTCTGCTCGATTCCATGCATTACCGCAAGGCGCTGCCGGTGCAGGATGGCCAGGTCGAGATGCAATATAAGGGTGAGGTCAACAGTGTGCTGGACGCGTTACTCGGCGGTGTCGGATCGCAGGACGAGAAGACCTATTCCGCACCGTTTGCCACACGGCTGTTTATGCGCGAAACCGTGGTGGATGAGAACGGTGTCGCACAACGGGTCTTTCCGAGGCTCAAGTATGGCGGTGCACACCTCAGGGACCCCGAACGGGAGCGGTCCGCTGATATCCGCCATCGTTCCCTCAAGTCTGTCGGACAGGCTGTCGTGATCCTGCTGGCACTGACCGTGTTACTGTCATTGTTACTGGCCCGGCGCTGGAAATGTACCTTCACAGAAGCCATGCAACGTGTCCTGCGTGGCAAGACAGATGTTCCCTGGCGCACGGCACTGTTCACGGTATTCCTGTTTGTCCTGCTCGCTGCACTTATTGTTAACCTCGCCAGCGCCTGGCACGTCCTCGGTACCGACAAGGTCGGCAAGGATGTGCTGTACCAGACCATCAAGAGTATTCGTACCGGGCTGGTCATCGGCACACTCACCACGCTGATTATGCTGCCCTTTGCCGTATTCCTCGGCATGATGGCGGGTTACTTCCGTGGCTGGGTCGATGACGTGATCCAGTATCTCTACACTACGCTGAACTCCATTCCCGGCGTGTTACTGATTGCCGCTTCGGTACTGATGATGCAGGTCTACATGGATACACACCCGGAGCTGTTCGAGACCATGGCTGAACGCGCCGACCTGCGCCTGCTGTTCCTGTGCCTGATCCTGGGTATTACCAGCTGGACTGGCTTGTGCCGTTTGTTGCGTGGTGAAACACTCAAGTTGCGGGAGCTGGACTACGTGCAGGCGGCGAAAGCTTTTGGAGTATCCCGGCTGGTCATTATGTTGCGCCACCTGTTGCCAAACCTGATGCACCTGGTGCTGATTGCCGT
>JALVCM010000372.1 GCA_027010005.1 Thiohalobacter sp. | reverse complement strand
ACCGTGTTTATTCGCCTGACCGGGTGTCCACTACGCTGCCAGTACTGCGATACGGAATACGCCTTTCGTGGCGGTGAATACCTGGCGACCAATGATGTCGTTTCCCGGGTGGCGCATTACCAGGTGCAGCACGTCACGGTGACGGGCGGTGAGCCGCTGGCGCAGCCTGCCTGTCTGTTGTTGCTGGAACGGCTGTGTGAGGCCGGTTACCGGGTTTCTCTCGAGACCAGCGGCGCACTGGATATCAGTCAGGTCGATGCGCGCGTCATGAAAGTGATGGATCTCAAGACACCCGGTTCCGGAGAAGTCGATAAAAACCGCTTTGAAAACCTGCAATACCTGGCACCACGCGACCAGGTGAAGTTCGTGATCTGTGACCGGGAGGATTACCGCTGGGCGCGCAGGATGCTGGAGCAGTACCCAATCGCCGGCCACTGCGAAGTACTTTTTTCACCGGCCTTTGGTCAGCAGGATGCCACGGCGCTGGCGGAATGGATTATCGCGGACCGCCTGCCGGTGAGGTTCCAGGTCCAGTTACACAAGATTCTGTGGGGCAATGAGCCGGGACGTTGAGCGCAGGGCCGTGGTGCTGCTGTCCGGCGGGCTGGATTCAGCCACCACGCTGGCGCTGGCACGTGAGCAGGGTTTTGCGTGTTATGCGCTGAGCCTGGATTACGGGCAGCGCCACCGTACTGAACTCAAAGCAGCACAGCGCGTGGCAAAGGCGCTCGGCGTCGTTGAGCACAAGATAATCCCGTTGGATCTCGGGGCTTTTGGCGGATCTGCGCTGACAGACAGGGAAATTGCCGTACCGGAGCAGCCTGGTAAAGGGATACCTGTTACCTATGTACCTGCCCGCAATACCATTTTTCTTTCCCTGGCGCTTGGCTGGGCCGAAGTGCTGGGGGCCTGGGACCTGTTCATCGGGGTGAATGCCGTGGATTATTCCGGCTACCCGGACTGCCGGCCGGAATATATCGAGGCGTTCCAGCGTCTTTGTCGGCTAGCTACCCGGGCAGGTGTTGAGGGTGGTAACTTCACGGTGCGTGCCCCGCTGATTGATATGAGCAAGGCGGAAATCATCCGTACCGGGACACAGCTTGGCGTAGACTATGGACTAACCATCTCCTGCTACGCGGCGGATGCGGACGGACGCGCTTGCGGGAAGTGTGATTCCTGCCGTTTACGTGCCGCCGGTTTTGTCGCCGCGGGTATCGATGACCCGACAGACTACCAGCCGTGATCGACTTCAGTCAGAGGAACCCGAATGATGACATTTGACAGTTTTGTCTCCGCCCAGTCCTTTTTTCTCTGGGCCATTTTTGCCATTGCGCTGGTGCTGGGCGCCACCGTCAACAAAACCAATTTCTGCACCATGGGTGCTGTATCCGACTGGGTCAATATCGGCGATACCGGCCGTTTCCGTGCCTGGTTGTTTGCTATCGCCATTGCCGTGCTGGGGGTCACCACCCTGGAACCCTACGGACTGGTAAACGCCAGTACGACCTTCCCGCCTTATCGTGGGGCACAGTTGATCTGGGCCGAAAACCTGCTGGGTGGCATTATGTTCGGTATTGGTATGACGCTGGCCAGTGGTTGCGGCAACAAGTGCCTGGTGCGTATTGGTGGCGGTAATCTCAAGTCTATCCTGGTGTTTGCCGTGATCGCGGTGATTGCCTATTTCATGGTCAACCCGTTTCCTGATTCCGACCAGACGTTGTTCACCGTGCTGTTCTACAACTGGATCCGCCCGCTGGCTATTGACCTGGGTTCCAGCCAGGATCTGGGCACGCTGGTTGCCGGCACCGACGGGGCCGCGACCGCACGTATAGTTATCGGCGGCGCACTGGGGCTGGTGCTGTTGCTGACGGTGTTCAGTTCACGCAGCTTCCGTGGCAGTTTTGACAATGTCCTGGGTGGTCTGGTCGTCGGTCTGGCGGTACTCGGCGCCTGGTATGTGACCACCAATGTGCAGATCGATATCGATGGTGAGCAGTACACCCTGCAGTCCTTTGCCCAGCAGTGGGATTTTCTCGCCGATTCGGACCAGGGCAAGCCGGCCGATACCCGGCCCCTGATGCCCCAGTCTTTTACCTTCATCAATCCCATGGGGCAGACCGCCGGCTACGCCATGTCCGGCCTGAATTCGGCTTACCTGACGTTTGGTGTGATGGCAGTGGCGGGTGTGATCTTTGGCTCTCTGCTCTGGTCACTGCTGAGCCGTAGTTTCCGTTTTGAGTGGTTTGTTTCTGTCAGAGA
>JALVCM010000371.1 GCA_027010005.1 Thiohalobacter sp. | reverse complement strand
CCTGCTCGACCTGGGTCGCGAAACCGCCCTTGCGCAGCTTGTCGCGCAGCGCCAGCGCATTCGCCTTGTTCGACAGGCTGACCACCTGCACGACCCAGCTCCCCTTCAGTGGCTGACTGGCCGGCTTTTTGACCGGTGCAGGTTTCGGCGGCGTCACAACAGCCGGGGCAGGAGCGGATTCTTTGGTGGCCGGTGCCGGCTGTTCCGGCGCAGACTTCTGTGTGGCTTCAGCACCGGTCGGCTCCGTCACAATGGCACGTTCTGCCGGCTCAGGCTCACGAACCGGGGGAAAGGGCTCCAGCGGCAACTCCGGCGCCAGGATTTCAGGCTCCGGTATTTCATCCATCTCCGGCACCAGCGTGCGGTTCGGACCTTCCAGCAACATGGGAATAAAAATCACGCCCAGTGCCACCAGCACGATGGCGCCTACCAGTCTTTGCTTCAAGTGAACGTCCATCCCGGTTGCCCTGTCAGTCAAAATTGATATCGAGTGCGGACCACTCCGCCACGGTGTAAAACGAGCCACACACCAGCACTCGGTCACCGCGCTGCAGCCGGCCTGCCAGTGTCTCCAGCGCCCCGGCAACCGACGGGCTGAGGGTCACCGGTTCCTCCACCCGTGCCTGCTGCAGGTATTCGGCCAGCTGTTGCGGGGGCAGCGCACGGTCCACGTCCAGCCCGACAGGGACCCAGTGATCCACCTGGCTGCGCAGTGCTTCGACAAAGGCAGCAATGTCCTTGTCACGCATCATGCCGATCACCGCATGGGTACTACCGGACAATGGCCGGTGCCGCAAGGCATCCACCAGTGCCAGCGCGGCCTGGGCATTATGGGCCACATCCAGCACCTGTTCCACCTTGCCCGGCAACACCTGAATGCGCCCGGGCAGAGTCACCCATTTCAGGCCGCCAGCCACGGCAGATTCCGTGACCGGCAGGCGATCGTGCAGGGCCTCCAGTACGGCCAGTGCCGTGGCGGCATTGGCCAGCTGGTGGGCGCCCGGTAACGCCGGCCAGGGTAAATCCTGGTAGTGACTGTCCCTGCCCTGCCAGTGCCAGCGTTTGCCGCTGTGACGCAGGTGGAAATCACGCCCGATCACCTGCAGGTCTGCGCCCACGTCGGCCGCGCTCTGCCGCAGACTGTCAGGCGGGAAAGCGTCACCACAGAGTGCCGGGCGGCCGGCACGGAAAATACCGGCTTTTTCCCGGCCAATCGCCTCCCGCGTATCACCCAGCCAGTCAGTATGATCAAGGCCTATCGATGTCACAATTGCAGCATCCGCATCAATGATATTGACGGCATCCAGACGCCCGCCCAGCCCGACTTCCAGTAACGCGACATCCAGTGTGTCGCGCTGCATGATATCCAGCGCAGCCAGCGTACCGAACTCGAAGTAGGTCAGGGACGTCTCACCGCGTAACGCATCGATACGTGCAAAAGCATCACACCAGTCCGCATCGGCAATCACTTCACCATCGATGCGCAGTCGTTCGTTGTAGTGAAACAGGTGGGGTGAGGTGTAACACCCGGTACGATACCCGGCACGGCGCAGGATGGCTTCCAGTATGGCCAGTGTCGAACCCTTGCCATTGGTCCCGGCAACGGTAATGACAACGGGGGCAGGTTGCAGGCAATCGAGCTTGCGGGCAACCGCCGCGACACGCTCCAGGCCAAGGTCGATCGCAACCGGGTGCAGTGTCTCCTGCCAGGCCAGCCAGTCGGAAAGTGTGTTAAAGCGGGACACAGAATCGATAAAACCCTGAAAGCCCCCGATCGATTCCTTTACCGTCATCCCGGCGCATGCCGGGATCCAGCCTTTTCAGCAACATGGATCCCGGCATGCGCCGGGATGACGAAAGACGAATCAACTGAGAAGTCCCGACTAATTGATCGGCGCGTGGTGCGTCAGAATCGCCAACATTGATGCAATCCGCTCGCGCATTTCACGACGATCGATAATCAGATCCACGGTACCGTGTTCGAGCAGAAACTCACTGCGCTGAAAACCTTCCGGCAGGGTTTCGCGGACGGTCTGTTCGATGACACGTGGGCCGGCAAAACCGATCAGCGCCTTGGGTTCGGCGACATTGATATCACCGAGCATGGCCAGGCTGGCAGACACGCCGCCCATGGTGGGATCGGTCATCACAGAAATAAACGGTATGCCGGCCCGCGAAAGACGCCCCAGTGCGGCGCTGGTCTTGGCCATCTGCATCAGTGAAAACAGGGCTTCCTGCATACGCGCACCGCCACTGGCAGA
>JALVCM010000370.1 GCA_027010005.1 Thiohalobacter sp. | reverse complement strand
CGTATGATACGTGAAGATCGCGTGCCGAGCGCCTGTGCCGCCTGGACGTGTTCCCGCTGCTTGACCGACATGACCTGGGCACGCGCCAGTCTCGCGTAACCCACCCAGCCGACCAGCGTCAGCGCAAACACCAGGTTATCGATCCCCGGCCCGAGCAGGCCGGCCAGCGCGATTGCCAGCAGGATGCCCGGAAAGGCCATGAACACATCCATGACCAGCACCAGTAACCGCTCGGCCCTGCCACCATACCAGGCGGCGGCACTGCCGATCAGTACACCGGACAGCAGGGAAAGACCAACCACCAGCACGGACACCCGGAACGATACCGCTGCACCGACCAGCAGGCGGTCGAGTACCGGGCGCCCGAGGTCATCCGCACCCAGCCAGTGTTGACTGTCCGGTGCTTCGAGAATATCCGGCAAGGCAATCCGGTCAGGGTGCAGGGGCAGCCAGTGTCCGGCCAGCGCCACCAGGGCCCAGGCAAGTAATATCAGCAGGGCGAAGCGACGGGTCATCGTGTCTGCCCGAGACGGATACGCGGGTCGGCTTTCACGTACAGCAGGTCTGTCACCAGGTTGACCAGCACATAACTCAGGCTGATCAGCAGTACGCACCCCTGCACGACGGGGTAATCGCGGCGCTGGATGGATTCCACCAGCAGGGCGCCGATACCCGGCCAGTTGAATACAATCTCCGTGACCACGGCACCACCCAGCAATGCCCCCAGTTGCATGCCCAGCAGGGTCAGCACCGGCAACCCGGCGTTACGCAGCGCATGACGCACCAGCACCCTGCGTGAGTCCAGCCCTTTTGCTCGCGCTGTGCGAATAAAGTCCTCACCCAGCACTTCCAGCAGGCTGCTGCGCACCATGCGTGACAGCACGGCGGCAAGACCGGTACCCAGTGTCACGGCCGGCAGCACCACGGACAGTAGCCCGCTCCGCCCGCTGACCGGGAACCAGCCCAGGCCGAGGGAGAAAACCATCACCAACAGTGGTCCCAGCCAGAAGTTGGGCAGTGAAACACCCAGTAGCGAAAACCCCATCGCCGACCTGTCCCACACACTGTCCTTGCGTGCCGCGGCCAGCAGTCCCATCGGCAGTGCTACCAGCAGCGCCACCAGGAAAGCCAGCGCTGTCAGTTCCAGGGTCGCCCCCAGTCGCGCCATCAGCAGGCTGAATACCGGTTCCCTGTAGTACAGCGAACTGCCCAGATCCAGCGATAACACACCACTCAGGAATGCCAGCCATTGCTCTGTCAGGGGACGGTCCAGACCCAGCGCATGCCGCAGTGCTTGCGTATCCGCGGCTGACGCGGACTCGCCGAGCATGACAGCCACCGGATCACCCGGTACCCAGTGAACAAGAAAAAAAACCAGTGTGGTGACACCAAACAGCACCCATAGCGCATTCAGCAAACGGGAAGCCAGGTATGCCGGCATCAGTAAGCCAGTTCAGGATGAGGTGGATTGAGGTTCAGGATTTTCGTATGCGTCATCGAGGCTGTGGCAGGCAAAGCGGATGACTTTGCCATCAGGCTGTTCGAGTTCATAGACCGGGAAACTGTTGCCGGGCTCACCGGCAATTTCAAAGTCGGATGCCAGTTCTGCAACCCAGCGTTCGGGGCAACAGGAACGCAAGCTGCGACGTCCCCGGTCCAGTGGCACCACCGACGTGTCAGTCGCCTTTTCATTGGCCTGCCTGAGATGGGTAACCTCGTTGATCAGGGCATCCACCTGGGCATTCAGTATTTCAATCTGGTCTTCAAGCGCTGCACGCGCCTGTGGGTCTGCTTCGGGCGTTTCCGCTTCGTCATGGTCCGGGGGCAACGTACTGCCTGCGCCTGTCGCCTCCAGGTATCGCTCCCAGAAAAGCACTGCATCGATGTGGGCAACGCGGTTGTCTTCAAGCAGCAGCTGACTGGCCAGTGAACCGATATCACGGGCTGCCGCCGATTCCGGGTTGTGGCTGCTCAGGGCCTGTTGCCTGAGCACGGCCTTCTGCATGCGCGCATCTTCCTGGACCAGCCCGAGCAGTGGCAATCTGAGTTTCAGATAAAACTCGACCACTTCTCTGAACTTGTCGTAGGTATGTCTTCCAACCGAATGATTTCTAGAGTGATTTACAACAACCTGAACACGTCCTTCATAGTGTTCGGCGTACAGCAGCTTGAGCAACGCATAGGCGTCAGTCATCGAAGTCGGTTCAGGCGTGATGACCATCAGGACTTCGGGGCTGGCCAGGGACAGCGCCAGTACATTGCGTGCAAT
>JALVCM010000369.1 GCA_027010005.1 Thiohalobacter sp. | reverse complement strand
CTACCGTTACCTGGACCAGTCGATACAGCGCATCTACGGGAAAAAGGAACACGTGCGCCTGCCCGGTATCCTGCAGTTTGGTTCCTGGATCGGCGGCGACCGGGACGGCAACCCTTTTGTCAAACCCGCCACCACGGAATATGCCCTGCGCCAGCACATGAGCGAAGTGTTGTGCGAGTACCTGCGGCGGGTGGAAGACCTGCGCAGCAAACTCACCCATTCGAGCCGCCTGGTAACACTCAGTCCGGCATTCATCGAAAGTATTGAACGCGACCTGGAACGCTGGCCGGGTATCTCCGGCGAACACCCGAACCGGTTTTCGCACGAGCCTTACCGGCGCAAGCTGTTCATTATCCATAATCGCCTGCACCACAACCTGGACCTGACCCGCGCGCGCATCGAAAACACGGCACAGCTCGACGAGAATGATTATCCCTGGCGCTATTCCGATGAACAGGAGTTCCTCGCCGACCTGCAGCTTATCCGTGATTCGCTGGTATCACACGGTGACGAAGCCATCGCACGCGCTGACCTGCTGGACCTGATCCGCCTGGTGGAAACCTTTGGTTTCTTCCTGTTGCACCTGGACATCCGCCAGGAATCAGCCCGACACAGTGAAGCGGTTGCCGAGCTGTATTCGAAACTGGATGCCACGACTGATTATGCGGCGCTGGACGAAAACGCGCGCATCTCCCTGCTGTGCAAACTTATCAGCGATACCGGTACAAAGATTGATCGTAATGGCCTGAGCGAGCCCACACAGGAAACCTTGCAGGTACTCGACGTAATGGCCAGCATGCGTGATGAGGTCAGCGCCAATGCCTTTGGCACCTATGTCATTTCCATGACTCATTGCGCGAGTCATGTACTGGAACTGATGTGGCTGGCCTCGCTGTGTGGACTGGCCGGAAAGCGGGATGGCGAATGGTTCTGCAATATCCAGATCAGTCCACTGTTCGAGACCATCGAAGACCTGACACACATCGAGGAAGTCATGACCCGGCTGCTCGATGAGCCGGTGTACGTCAAGCTGCTCAAAGCCTCGGGCAACCTGCAGGAAATCATGCTCGGCTACTCCGACTCCTGCAAGGATGGTGGCATACTCGCTTCCGGCTGGAGTCTGTACAAGGCGCAACAGAAGATTATCCGCATCGCCGACAGCCACGGTGTCGAATGCCGCCTGTTCCATGGTCGTGGCGGCACGCTGGGACGCGGCGGCGGACCGACCCACGACGCCATCCTCTCGCAACCGGCCGGCACGGTGCATGGCCAGGTCAAGTTTACCGAACAGGGCGAAGTCCTTTCCTACAAATACAGCAACGAAGAAACCGCTGTCTATGAGCTGTCGATGGGTCTCACCGGCCTGCTCAAGGCCAGCCGTCACCTGCTGCAACCGGAACCGGCCGACGATAGTGAATACGCCGACATCATGTCGCAACTGGCACACGATGGTGAACAGGCCTACCGTGACCTGATTGACCGTACCGAAGGGTTACTGGACTACTTCTACGAGTGCACACCGGTGTCGGAAATCGCCCTGCTCAATATCGGCTCGCGTCCCAGCCACCGCAAGAAGCAGGATCGATCCAAAAGCTCCATCCGTGCCATACCCTGGGTCTTTGGCTGGGCGCAGTCCCGTCATACGCTGCCGGCCTGGTACGGCATTGGCAGCGCATTGCACAGCTTTGCCAGCCAGACTGAAACCAACCTGGACAAACTGCGTAACCTGTACCGGGACTGGCCCTACTTCCGTGCCATGCTCGGCAACACCCAGATGTCACTGGCCAAGGCGGAAATGGAAATTGCCCGGCAATATGTCTCTCTGAGCGAACACCCGCAACAGGCACAGACTATCTACCGGCGGATTCGCGAAGAACACGACCGGACGCTGGAACTGGTCAAGAAAGTTTCAGGTATCGACTACCTGCTCGAAGATATTCCGGCCCTGGCACTGTCGCTGTCCCGCCGCGACCCGTACCTTGATCCACTCAACCATATCCAGGTCAAGTTGCTTGGCCGGGTACGCGATGACCGTGCCGGTGAAGATGAGCGGGAGCGCTGGATGGAGCCACTGCTACGCTCTATCAACGCCATTGCCAGCGGCATGCGCAACACGGGATAAGCCACAAAACACCTGCTTCGGGCAGTTGCAATGAGGACGGGATGGAAAACTATATTGTGCGTATCTACCGCCGGGACAGCACCGATCCTGACCGGTTCCATGGTGTGCTGGAGTCGGTCGAAGCAGCGCCCCTGCCTGCCAGCATGTGG
>JALVCM010000368.1 GCA_027010005.1 Thiohalobacter sp. | reverse complement strand
CCCCTTCAACCGCAACCGTGAACGTATTATTGCCATGAATATCCGTTCTGCCGAGCTGACCAAGTACGCCGCAAACTCATTGCTGGCAACAAAGATCAGTTTTATGAACGAGTTATCGAATATTGCCGAACGGCTGGGCGCCGATATCGAAGCTGTGCGTAACGGAATAGGTTCGGACCCGCGCATTGGCTACCAGTTTATCTATCCCGGCGCCGGTTACGGGGGCTCCTGCTTTCCCAAGGACGTCCGGGCACTGGAGCATACGGCGAAGGAGCATGGCTATGACGCCGAACTGTTGCACGCGGTTGAAGCCGTCAACTTCCGTCAGAAACAAAAACTGTTCGAAAAGATTTCAGCCCATTACAACGGCGATGTCAAAGGAAAAACCTTCGCGCTGTGGGGGCTTTCCTTCAAACCCAATACCGATGATATGCGGGATGCATCAAGCCGCGTCCTCATGGAATCACTGTGGGAAAACGGCGCCAGTGTTCAGGCTTTCGACCCCGAGGCACACCACGAAACACGGCGCATTTACGGCGATCGTGACGACCTGAAACTCTGCGACACCCCGGAACAAACACTGGAAAATGCGGACGCACTGGTTGTTATTACTGAATGGAGCCAGTTCCGCAGCCCTGATTTTGACCTGATCCGGGACCGGCTCAGGGCACCCGTGATTTTTGACGGGCGCAATCTCTATGACCCGGAAACACTGGCAGCCAGCGGCTTCACGTACCACTCCATTGGCCGACAGACACCACCTGTCGCCCATTAGCCCGTCATTGCGAGGAACGAAGTGACGCGGCAACCTCTTTGGCCTGGCGCCAAACTGACAGAGATTGCCGCGCTACGCTCGCAATGACACCGGGATCAAACAGAAGCCCCTGAACACCTACAGATGACGGCTGAAGTCCGTATGCTGCGCCTCACCCAGCAGGGCCTCGAAAACTTCCCCGCTCACATGCACCAGCTGTTCGTGATCACCGGCCTCGAAATAGATATCCGGTTGTTCAGCCAGCGTTTCATCGACGATCGTTTCCATATCGTAGGCGGGGCCCAGCGGCGGGACAGCACCCGGCTCGCAGTCTTCAAACAGTGCGCCCAGCTCGTATTCGGTTGCCAGCCCCAGGTTACGCCGTGTCTGGCGGTGTAATTCCCCCAGATCCACCCGGCAGGTAGCCGGCAATACCGCCAGCAGGTACCCTCGCTCATCCTCCAGCACGACAGACTTTGCGATCCTGTCACCAGGTACATGTGCCAGCTGTGCGGATTCCATACTGGTCGCGGAATGCGGATGATCCAGCAGGTCGAAATCAACGTCCTGCTCAAGCAGATAGTTTACTACGCGGTTCGCCATTGCCATGATGACTCCCTCCCTTTGCCAAAGCGGTATATTGAGTATAGTCCAGCCATCAGGCTTGCAAGCATCCGGTGCCTGGATCAGGCATTTAGCCGGCGCCGGTGGCATGAGATACTGACGGGCCTGACCATTCCAGATACCCTGCATGCATATTCTGCTCGCCACGCTGCTTGTTCTGATCATCCTGTTTGGCCCGCAACTGTGGGTCCAGGCCGTTTTCAGACGCCACGCCAGCCCACGCCCCGAGCTGGCGGGCAACGGTGGAGAATTTGCCCGCCACCTGCTCGATCGGCTGCATATGACAGAGGTCGGGGTAGAAACAGCCAATGCTGGCGATCATTACGACCCGGTCAGTAAAACCGTCCGTCTTGACAAGGACCGGCTGGAAGGGAAATCGCTCACCGCCATCGTGGTTGCCGCTCACGAGGTCGGGCATGCACTTCAGGACAAACTGGACTACCAGCCGTTACGCTGGCGGAGCCGTCTCGCATCACTGGCCGGGGTTGCGCAGCAACTCGGTAATGCCCTGTTCGTACTCGCGCCCGTGGTGGCAGGCCTGACACGTGCGCCGTCGGTTGCCGTCATCATGTTACTGGCGGTCATTGCCAGTTTCGGCTCTGCCGCCCTGCTGCACCTCGTCACACTGCCGGTTGAGTGGGACGCCAGTTTCCGCCGCGCCCTGCCATTGCTCGAAGCCGGGCACTATTTATCGGACCGCGACCAGGCTGCGGCCCGGCAAATCCTTACCGCCGCCGCGTTCACCTATGTGGCCGCCTCGCTGGCCAGCCTGCTCAACCTGTGGCGCTGGATGCGCTGGGCACGGCGATGACACAGAAACACCCTTCAGATTCGTCCCCCGCGTGCCGATGCGATGGACGAAACCGGTAACAAGGATGCCTGTTATGCAAAGGATGACCCGCCTTCTCGCCCTGCTGCTCATCACCAGCCTGTTTACCACGTCGGCCCGATCACGCGACATGGATGACCAGTACGCTGTGTTCGGTGTGGGTGCAGAAAATTGTGCGGCCTTTCTGGTGGCCCGCGATCATGGCGGGACAGCGGAACGCTGGTACCACCACTGGCTGGCCGGCTTCATGACAGCCGTCAACAACGCCGCTGCAGGCACCTATAATATCCTGGGTGACAAGAGCATGGCCGATGCACTCGACTGGCTGGAAGGTTACTGCGCCGCCAATCCGAATGAAAATTTCACCAGCGCTGTCGCCGACCTTGTCACCCTCCTGTACGACGACCGGAAGAACATCGCCCCGGGCAAACAGGGGGGTTGGAACAAGCTCAAAAGCCAGCCGACCCCGGAGCCCTGACGGTCACCTTTTTACCCAGCACAAGACGCATTTCCGCAAGCCGGATGGGTGCCGCTTCGGCAGGCGGTGCAAAGGCGCCGGAACAGACCAGGCGCTCGGGATCTGCCTGGTCGGCAACCTCCAGCACCATGTGCGTTTCAAATGCAATAACACCCGGACCATCACTACCGCCGAAAGCACCCAGATGCACAACCCTCAGCGGTGTGGCAAGCCGTACATCCTGTTCACGTAATTCAACCGAACGGACCCGAAACACGGCTGGCCGGATCTCCTGCGCCACGGGTGACGTCTGGTGCATCAGGAAATAACAGAATGGCTGGTACTGATCGATGTCGGTGTAACGACCCACTTCACCACCCTGCAGGTATACCCGCGCCAGGCTTGCCGGAACATGCAATGGCTCCACCACTTCCAGCTCGGTACCAACACCCACCGGGTTACTGAAATACCCGTCCTTCCCGCTTCCCGTGGACTGGCAGGCAGCCAGAGCCAGTGCCATCAGCAAAGCGACCGGTCCATGAATATTCATGTCATGCTCCTCACATTACCTGTCTGCGTACCCGCAACCCTGGCGAAACCTAACCGACGGCCGGACGACGAGAAAACCGGCCCCACTGGTGCACCAGCAAACCGCACATGATCAACGCTGTCCCGAACCATACACCGGCTTCAATCACCTCGCCATTCAACCAGTGCCCCAACAGAAGCGCGGTAACCGGTGTCACCAACGTCACCAGATTCACCCGTGCGGCTTCCACTTCACGCAACAGGTAGAAATACCAGAAGAACCCCAGCAAGGACCCGAACAGCGCCAGGTAAACAATGGAAAAGCGGGCACGTTCCGGCAAGACCGCCGGCCAGCTGCCATCGAACAACAACCAGGTCAGGATAAACAGCGGCACTGCCAGGCTAAGCCCACCCCCCGTGACCGCAAGCGCCGGCAGTTCGACCGACAAGCGACGTACCCACACAGCACTGGCTGCGTGCACCACCGTCGACAACAGTACGGCGGCAACTCCCAGGTCGGTGTGCGAACCCGCTGTCCCCCCTTTGAGAAAAATGATCGCCAGACCTGCCAGTCCCAGCAACAGACCACCAATACGCGCCAGTCCCAGTGATTGCTCTGACAACCACAGGGCCGCAAAAACACTGGTCACCAGCGGCGACAACCCGAACAACACGGCAATCCAGCCGGATGGCACATACTGCGCGCCCCAGTACACCAGCGACATACTCCCGTAGATCCCCAGTCCGGCTGCCACATAGGCCAGCCGCGCACGCCCGTGCCAGGGCATCGACACCCCGCTAAAGCGAATGGCCAACAGGCAGAACAGCAGCCCCAGCGCCATGCGCGCCGTTACCCCGAACAGGAAACCGCCACCCTCGCTGCTCCACTGGATTGCCAGTGGTGTCGTCGACCAGATCAAAATTACACCTGCAAATGCTGCCGGCACCGACATCAGTCTGTCCTCTTTTTATCCCGCCAGAACGAAAAAGGCCGCAGTCCTTTCGGGCTGCGGCCTGTATGAAAAACGGTTTTACTTTTTACTCAGATCGTTTTTCCCGGGCAGCAGCCGTACACACACCACATCAGTTTCGGTGCGACATAGATAGCGGCCTGTCGGGAATAAATCCTCGTCATCATGGACATGAGTCTGCACTGCCTGAGCAGGTACTGTCAACACACCCTGTCTGGACACGTCTTCAGCGCCTTGGCAAAGGCATTGTAACTTTCCACCAGGTCATCCACAGAGAAGGCTGCATTGGCCGGGCTGGGATTGGGTGACACGAACACATAACTGCCGGCTGTATCGTTCGGCTGCCGCCCCCAGCCGGTATCCTCACCGCCCGTGTCGCCATATCGCAGGTAGTACTGCCATGCCAGCTTGCCGTGGAACCACACCCAGCGTGGTTCAAGTGATTCAATCAGCTTAAACAAACGCGGGGCACCTTCCCGGTAATCACTGGCGCGCAGGTCTGCTGCACCCCGTGTCGGGCGTTTCACGACATCGGTGAACCCCATCTTTTCCTGCTCGAGCAGCCGGTACATGGCATCAACGCCCGGTTCGACAGGGGCCGACAGCAATTGGCTGGCATTCAGTGCTTTCCAGAACCGGTTACGCGGGTTGGCAAAGGGAAACCCCGCCACGACCGAAGGCAGGGAGGGATTGAGACCAACCGATACTACCGTGAGCCCCGGTGCAACAAAATCAGGCAGCGTCTTCACGAAATGTCAGGCATTTCGTGTCCCTTGCAAACCGGGCCGTATGGTCCATGACGGTGCTTGTCATGATAGTCCATCCGGTAGCGCACAAAACGCTCCGTCTCATCGAAGTGCAGAAACGGGTTTCCTTCAATCTGCTCCTGCATGGTGGAAACCGGCTTTTCAGCATAGTTATGACCGGGGAGAATCACGGTATCCGCAGGCAGGTTCTGTTCCATGTCCTTCAATGTATGAAACATCTGCTCCGGATCACCACCGGCAAGATCACACCGGCCGCAACCGAAAACAAAAAGCGTATCCCCGGTTATCAGCTGTTGCCCAACCTTGTAGCAGGCAGAACCCGGTGTGTGACCCGGGGTATGCAGCACCTCGATTTCAGTATCACCCAGCCGGATACGATCTCCTCCATGATGCAGGGCGGGTTTCCCCAGCTCGGCGCCCCAGAATTTCGACTCGGGCTTCAGCAGGTGCAGCCGGGCATCGTGGCTGGCCAGTACCTCCTCAATACCATTGATGTGGTCATAGTGACTGTGTGTCAGCAGAATATCGGTGATATCGACACCGTGCTGTTTTGCCAGTGCCAGTACCGCGGGAATATCCCAGGCCGGATCGACGACAGCGGCACGGCCACTTTTACGGTCCTCTATGAGATACACGAAGTTTTCCATTGGCCCGAGTTCCAGAGCATGGATCGAGCCGGTCGCTGTTTCTGTCATTGCGCTATCCTTACCTGAACAGTAGTCCCCTATGAAAGCGCAAACGACACCTCAACGCAAAACATCTGGCACGGATGGCAGGGATCAATGACCCTGACAACGCCAGCATGCATAATCTGCAACAACTTCCTTCAGTGAGGCTGACCATGCCACCCTTCATCACAAGACCCGACGAGTCACAGGAGTTCTGGTTCCATGAAGGCTGCCATATCCTGGAAATCTCCAATAGCAACGATGACCCGGAGGTATCTGTAGCACGTGCACGTGTGGCACCCGGCGTTACGACACGCTGGCACTACCTGACGGGTGTGACAGAGCGCTATCTCATTCTGGAAGGATGCGGGGAAGTCCAGGTAGGCGAGTCTGGCCTACAGGCTGTTGAGGCCGGTGATTTTGTCTATATTCCACCCGGTGTTCGCCAGCGTATACGGAACTGTGGTGAAGATGTGCTGGTCTTTTATGCCATCTGCACACCGCGTTTCACACCCGCCTGTTACCAGGCAATCTGTGAAACAGACAGCGACGAGTTACCATCGAAGTGACGGCGCAGTTTGCGCACCGTGGCAGACCCGACACCATGAATTGCCAGCAATCTCTCATCACTGGCCGCACAAAGCTGGCGCGGTGTTCGCACGCCGGCACTAAACAGCGCCCGTGCTATCGCCACGTTGACACCGGCAGCGCGTACACCGGCAAAGAAGGTCTGAATATCGTCCCGCCCACGTGGAATCTGTTTTACCGGGACCGGGGCCTGCCGGGCAGGTGAATGCCGGAATCCCTGCCGGGCTTTCTGCGGTGTCGCCCCAGCCGGTACCTCCCAGCCACAGGCATGGATCAGGCGGCGCAGGCGCTGCGGCATGGCAAACCCCGGTGGCCAGCTGCGCAATGCCTGCTGCAACAGGGCCTGGCAGGCCAGCAGGGCCATCATAATGGTGATCACCTGGGCCATGGACTGGTTCCATGCCACGAGTCCTTCATCGCTCATGCGGGTCATCAGTGTCCAGCCAAAAACACCGGCTGCTGTCACAGCAAACAGTATCGCCATGGCAGTAAAGGCCAGCGTCCAGCCGTAGGGAGAAAGTTTACGGGTATAGCTGCACAGCACACTGCTGCAGCGAGTCTGCCAGTAATCGAACACGGTTGGATCAGCGTAGAATTCGTGGTCTTGCATGGCCTGTATCCTGTAAACCGGGGCAGTCATTATCTGCAACCCGGGAGCAAAATAGCGTGATACCGCACACAAAAATGGCGTATTCCTCCGGGATTTCGAATGCAACTTCAACAACCTGCAAACCGACCCCGGCACGCAGCATAACAGCACGGCGGTACCCCTTGCCAGTCTATCGGCAAGGGACCAAATCAGTTGAGCGGGACGCTGGCAGCCCTTATGCTCTGCGCCCCATGCCTATCCTCAGAACACGCAAACTTCGCCTGGGTTTTGGCGGCCCGATGCTGCTTGACGGTGTCGACCTGGCCATCGACGCCGGTGAGCGCGTCTGCCTGGTGGGTCGTAACGGCTCCGGCAAATCCACCCTGCTCAAGGTGCTGGAAGGCCGTATTGCCCCCGACGAAGGCGAGATCGAGCGACAGCAGGGCCTGAAAATCGCCTCGCTGGACCAGCACCTGCCTGACGGGTTCACGGGCAGCGTGTTCGACTGTGTCGCAGGGGGGCTGGGGGAACTCGGCTCCCTGATAAAGCGTTTCCACCAGCTCAGCGCCCGGCTTGCCAGCCAACCCGACGAAAAGCTGCTCGCACAAATGGAACAAACCCAGCACGAACTCGAGTCGCGCGACGGCTGGTCACTGGAGCAGCGGGTTGAAACCGCCATTTCGCGCCTTTCCCTCGATGCCGATGCTGATGTCCAGTCACTTTCCGGCGGTGTCCAGCGCCGCGTGCTGCTGGCGCGGGCACTGGTTGCCGAACCGGACCTGCTGCTGCTCGACGAACCGACCAACCACCTGGATATCGCCTCTATAGAATGGCTGGAAGAATTTCTGCTTGGCTTCAGGGGCACCTTGTTGTTCATCACCCACGACCGCAGTTTCCTGTCGGCACTGGCCACACGCATCATCGATCTTGACCGCGGTGTGCTGACCGACTGGCCGGGGGACTATGCCACCTACCTGCGCCGCAAACAGGACTGGCTCGACAACGAAGCCAGCGAGCAGGCGCTGTTTGATAAAAGACTTGCCGAGGAAGAACGCTGGATCCGCCAGGGCATCAAGGCGCGTCGTACCCGTAACGAAGGCCGGGTACGCGCACTGGAAAAAATGCGCGAACAACGCCGTCAGCGCCGCCAGTTGACCGGCAAGGTCAGACTGCAGGACCAGCAGCTCGAAACGTCGGGCAAACTGGTCGTGGAAGCGCTGGATGTCAGTTACCGCATTGGCGGCAAGACCCTGATCCGGGACTTCAGCACCACCATCCTGCGGGGTGACAAGGTTGGCCTGATCGGCCCCAACGGTATCGGCAAGACCACACTGCTGCGCCTGTTGCTGGGCGAACTGAAACCGGACAGCGGCAGCATCCGGCTCGGCACCAACCTGGAGATTGCCTATTTCGACCAGCGCCGCGCCCAGCTGGACACGCAGAAATCCGTCATCGACAACCTGTCCGACGGGCGCCAGTTCATCGACCTGAAAGGCCAGCAACGTCACGTCATCAGTTACCTGCAGGATTTCCTGTTTGCCCCCGACCGTTGCCACACCCCGGTATCCGCCCTGTCGGGCGGTGAACGCAACCGCCTGCTGCTGGCCAAACTGTTCAGCAAACCCGCCAACCTGCTGGTACTGGATGAACCAACCAACGATCTGGACATGGATACCCTGGATCTGCTTGAAGAACGCCTGACCGAGTTCGCCGGTACGGTATTACTGGTCAGCCACGACAGGACCTTCCTCGACCGGGTCGTGACCAGCTCCCTGGTTTTTGAGGGCCAGGGTCGTGTCAACGAGTACGTGGGGGGTTACAGCGACTGGCTGCGTCAGAAACGCGCACAACAGCCCTCCACACCTTCCACTCCGTCAGCACCCGAACAGAAACCCCGCAGGAAACCGGCCCAGCCCGCCAAATTGAGCTACAAGGACCAGCGTGAGCTCGACCAGTTACCACGGCGTATCGAACAGCTGGAAACCGATATCAAGGCCATACACCAGCAGATGGCGGACGCCGGCTTCTATCGCCAGGACGGGGCGCAGATTTCC
>JALVCM010000367.1 GCA_027010005.1 Thiohalobacter sp. | reverse complement strand
TCGGTAATGACAATATCAAAGGATTCGTCTTCACGTAGTCCACCGGGTGAAGTGTCACGCAGCAGCTGGATTGCTTCCTCGGCGTGGGTGGTATGCATCACCTGCAAGCCGTGGCGTTCCATGAGGCGGAGCATGACGGTTGCCGTCAGCTGGCTGTCCTCGACATACAGGATACGTCCGACCAGGCCCGAGTGACGCTGGGTAAACTCCATAATGAAAGAGGCAAAGGCATGGTAGCCCAGTGACTTGTCAAAATAATCGGTGACCCCGGCGGCAAACCCTTCCTGTAGCAGGCGGGCATCTGCATCACCCGACACAACGATGGTCGGCGTGTAGTGGTGGGTCTTCGAGGCACGCACATACCGGCACAACTCGATGCCATCCTTGTCCGGCAGCATGAGCGCTGTGGTGATCAGGTCGAAGTGGTTGCGTTCCAGCCAGGCACAGGCTTCCTGCACGGTGCCACAGGTGGTGATCCTGGTGTCAGGCATTTCTTCATTGAAAATGCGGGTGATGATGGTGCGGGCAACTTCCGAACCATCTACCACCAGAATGCGATTGAGTTTTCGGGGCATGGAGAAGGCCTGTTTTCAGATTTTTATTGTTGGGCGAATTTATCCTGCATCCCACCTTATCGGACACTTGATCGGTAAACTTGAGTAAAAAATTGAAATGAAAGGCAGGGCTTGCCCGAACCACGGTTAGCCGGGCTCGATGGCCGAGAGGTGGCGCCCTACGGCAATCCATGCCCCTGTCAGGCCAAGCAGGGCGCCGGTAGCCAACAGGTAGAAAAGTTCGCCAAAGGTGAGGATGTCGAGGCTGAAGTCGCTCTGGTACAGACCGGCCAGCTGTTGTACCGGGCCAAGCAATTGCAGCAGTGCGAGTTCAACCAGCAGCGCACCCGCCAGTGCGCCAAAAGCACCGTACCACAGACCGGCATAGAGAAAAGGCCGGCGAATGAAGCCATTCGTGGCGCCGATCAATTTGGTGATTTCGATTTCCTCGCGGCGGTTCTGGATTTCAAGGCGGATGGTATTACCGATGATCAGCAGAACCGCGAGTCCCAGCAGCACGGCCATGACGCGGATGGTGCGCTGGATGATTTCCATAATGGCATTGAAGCGTTTGACCCACTGCAGGTCCAGTTGGGCCAGCTCCACTTCAGGCAGTGTGCGTAATTTTTCTGTCAGGGTCTGTGCGGCCAGGGCGGAGGCGTGTTCAGCGTTCGGTTTGATGGCCAGTACGGCGGGTAACGGGTTGTCGTCGAGCAGATCGAGTGCCTGTCCGAAGCCGGACAGCTCACGGAATTCCGCCAGTGCCTGCTCGGGTGTGATGAGTTGTACGCTGTCGATTTCGGGCCACTGAGCCAGTGTTTGTTTTAACTGGCGGGTCTGTACGGGTGAGACGGATTTGTGCAGGAACACCGACAGGCTTGCACCGCCGTCCCACTGCGAGCCCAGTTTTTGCAGGTTGCCGGTGAGCAGGTACAGGCCCGACGGTAGTGCCAGCGCAATACCAATGACAGCAATCGTCATCATTGATGCAACCGGGCTGCGGTACAGGCGCCCGAGACTGTTGAGGGCCACCTGGATATGCCGGACAAAATAATTGTGGACGGGCTGCGGCAGCCTCATGCTTCGGCAACCTCGCCATTGTTGAGGAGTTGTCCGTGTTCGAGGTGCAGCCGACTGTAGGGCATGCGCGATATCAGGTCGAGGTCGTGACTGGCAATCAGGACCGTCACACCCACCTGGTTGAATTGCTCGAACAGGTGCATGATGTCGCGCGACAGGTCGGGGTCCAGGTTACCGGTCGGTTCGTCGGCCAGTAGCAGTCTGGGTTTGTTGACGACGGCGCGTGCAATACCGACGCGTTGTTGCTCGCCGCCCGACAGGGTGATGGGAAAGGCGCGCTCGTGGCCCAGCAAACCCACCTTGTCGAGTGCCGCGCGGACACGCCGGCCGATTTCCTGGTGGCGGTGGCCGGCAATGACCAGTGGCAGCGCCACATTGTCGAACACCGTGCGGTCGAACAGCAGGCGGTGGTTCTGGAAGATCATGCCGATCTTGCGCCTTACCATCGGTACGCGTCGCTTCGGGGCGCGTGACAGGTTCTCACCATCGAGAAACAGCTGGCCGCGTGTGGTACGTTCGAGCAAGGCAATCAGCTTCAGCAGCGTGCTTTTGCCGGCACCGGAGTGCCCGGTCAGAAACGCCATGCTGCCGGCAGGCAGGTGCAGGTTGACAGACTGCAGTGCATCCTTGCCGCCGGGATAGCGTT
>JALVCM010000366.1 GCA_027010005.1 Thiohalobacter sp. | reverse complement strand
GTGGCGATATTAAAGAGGAGAGATGCAATGTCTGAAGATGATGACAAAAAGGCGGGTATTACCCGCAGAGAGTTACTGGGTGGCTCCGCCAAACTGGTGGCACTGGCCGGTGCAGGTAGTGTTGCCGGCCTTGCCGGCGGCTCCATGTTGTATTCCAGCGAGGCGCAGGCAGCCGCCGGCAAGGCCGAGGTTGCGCCCGGTGACCTGGATGACTACTACGGCTTCTGGAGCAGCGGCCAGAGTGGTGAACTGCGTATCATGGGTGTGCCCTCCATGCGTGAACTGATGCGTGTGCCGGTGTTCAACCGTTGCAGTGCCACCGGCTGGGGCATGACCAATGAAAGCCGCAAGATACTGACCGAAGGGCTGACGCCGGAGACGAAAAAGTTTCTGGAAAGCCGGGGCGGCAGCTGGGTAAACGGTGATTTGCACCATCCGCATATGTCGTTTACCGATGGCACCTATGACGGCCGCTACCTGTTCATGAATGACAAGGCCAACACGCGTGTCGCCCGTGTGCGCTGCGATGTCATGAAGTGTGACAAGATCACCGAGATTCCGAATGCCCAGGACATCCACGGTTTGCGTCCGCAGAAGTATCCGCGTACCGGTTACGTTTTTGCCAATGGCGAACACCGGGTTCCGTTACCGAATGACGGCCGGGATCTCGATGACCCGAAAAAATATCACGCGATTTTCACCGCGCTTGACGGCGATAGCATGAAAGTGGCCTGGCAGGTCATGGTTAACGGCAACCTGGATAACTGTGATGCCGACTACCAGGGCCTGTACGCCTTCTCGACCTGCTACAACGGTGAAGAAGGTGTGAACCTGGCGCAGATGACTGCCAACGAGCAGGACTGGGTGGTCGTGTTCGATATCAAGCGTATCGAGGCCGCGGTGAAGAACGGTGATTTCAAGGAGATGAACGGTGTACCGGTAATCGACGGCCGCAAGGGTTCAAAATATACCCGCTACATCCCCGTGTCCAACAGTCCACACGGCTGTAACACGGCACCTGACGGTCACTACGTTGTCATCAACGGCAAATTGTCACCCACCGTTACCGTGCTGGACGTACGCCGTCTGCCCGATCTCTTTAATGACAAGATCAAGCCGCGCGACGTGGTAGCCGCCGAGCCGGAACTGGGTCTGGGACCGTTGCACACCGCCTTTGACGGCAAGGGTAACGCCTTTACCACACTGTTCCTCGACAGCCAGATTGCCAAATGGAATATCCAGAAAGCGGTCGATGCTTACAGCGGCAAGGATGTTAATCCGATCCTGGAAAAGATCGACGTGCATTATCAGCCGGGCCACAACCACACCTCCATGGGTGAAACCAAGGAAGCCGACGGCAAATGGCTGGTAACGCTCAACAAGTTCTCTAAGGACCGGTTTATCAACGTCGGCCCGCTGAAACCGGAGAACGACCAGTTGATCGACATTACCGGCAAGAAGATGGCCATTGTGCACGACGGTCCGACTTTCGCTGAACCGCACGACTGCATTATGGTACGTACCGACATCGTCAATCCGCGTTCGCTGTGGAAAAAGGACGACCCGATGTGGGCCGAGGCAACCGCCCAGGCGAAGAAAGATGGTGTCACCCTGTATACGGACTCGAAGGTGATCCGGGACGGTAATAAGGTACGTGTCTATATCTGGTCAATGGCACCTAACTTCAGCATGGAGAAGTTCAAGGTGAAGCAGGGCGATGAGGTGACCGTCTACGTCAGTAACAATGACCAGATCGATGACCTGACGCACGGCTTTACGCTGGCCAACTATGGTATCGCCATGGAGATCGGGCCGCAGGCCACCTCGTCGGTGACCTTCAAGGCGGACCGTCCGGGCGTGCACTGGTACTACTGTCAGTGGTTCTGTCACGCACTGCATATGGAAATGCGTGGCCGCATGCTGGTGGAGCCGGCGTAGAACGTTTGCGTTCTGCGTCAGGGAGGTTCTGATCAGATTCTCATCCGTCATGCCGGCGCAGGCCGGCATCCAGGGGTTTAACGTACTGGATGCCGGCCTGCGCCGGCATGACGGGGTGGTCAGAACTTGCCTGACACTGGCAGGCGGGTTTCTGCTGTTACTGGCTGTCTGTCTCTCTGCGCCACTTATGGCGCAGGACCGGACGGTGCTGCCCGGCGCAGGAACACTGCAACGGGCGATTGACCAGGCCAGCCCCGGCGACCACCTGCTGCTCCAGGATGGCGTGTATGCGGGCGCAATCACGATCGATCGGCCACTGGAGTTGCACGGCAGAGACTCCAGTGTTATCGATGGCGGAGGCGTGGGCAAGGTGATTACCGTAGCAGCGCCGGATATTGTTGTGCGCGGTGTAACCGTGCGCAATTCCGGTACCAGTCTGGCGACCGAGGACAGCGGCATTTTTGTAACCGTCGACGGAGACCGTGCGCTGATTGACAGCAACCGGCTGGAGAAAAACCTGATCGGCATCTACCTGAAAGGTCCGGATGACGCCGTGGTGCGGAGCAACGTCATCATCGGCAGCACCGATCCGCACGTGAACGATCGTGGCAACGGCATCCAGCTCTGGAATACGCCCGGTTCGGTGGTTGAAGACAACGATATCCGCTACGGCCGCGATGGCATCTTTGTGACCACCAGCCGCAACAATGTGTTTCGCGGCAACCGCCTGCGGGACTTACGTTTCGCCATCCATTACATGTATACCAATGACAGTGAGGTCAGCGACAACCTGTCGATCGGTAACCACGTCGGTTATGCACTGATGTATTCTCACCATCTGAAGATTTTCAACAATGTATCTGACACTGACCGTGATCGCGGGCTGTTTTTTAACTATGCCAACAACTCCGACATCAGCGGCAACCGGGTCACGGGTGGTGCGGAGAAATGTGTTTTTATCTATAACGCCAATATCAATCGATTTCACGGAAATACCTTTGAGGGCTGCCGCATTGGCATTCATTTTACCGCCGGGTCCGAACGTAACCAGGTGTACGACAATGCGTTTGTAAACAATCGCACGCAGGTAAAATATGTCGGAACCCGCTATATCGAGTGGTCCCTCAATGGACGCGGTAACTACTGGAGCGACAACCCGGCCTTTGATCTCGATGATGATGGAATTGCGGATCAACCCTACCAGCCGAATGACCTGGTCGACCAGATCATCTGGCGTCACCCCATGGCCAAACTGCTGCTCAACAGCCCGGCAGTACAGGTACTGAGGTGGGCACAGTCCGAATTTCCCACACTGCATCCCGGCGGAGTAAAAGACAGTGCGCCACTGATGGAGCAACCGAAAGGACAAACGCGGGGGCAGGCCAGTGGCTGACAAGGCAATTGAAGTGACCGGTGTGGTCAAACGCTATGGCGACAAAACCGTAGTGAGCGATGTTGACCTGTCCGTCCGTAGCGGCGAGCGCATGGTGCTGATTGGCCATAACGGCGCCGGCAAGACCACCCTGATGAAACTGATGCTGGGACTCACCCACCCGAGCGCAGGACAACTGCGCGTGCTCGGCAGCAACCCGGCGACGGCCGCAGCGGCACAACGCCGCGCCATCGGCTACCTGCCTGAAAGCGTGGCTTTTCACAGCGCCATGAAAGGCCGGGAAGTACTGGCCTTCTATGCCAGGTTGAAAGGTGTTGCCGTGGCCAAGTGTCAGCCCATCCTTGCACAGGTCGGTCTGGAGCAGGCCGCAGACCGGCGGGTAAGCACCTATTCCAAGGGTATGCGCCAGCGGCTCGGACTTGCCCAGGCCATGCTGGGTAACCCGCAACTGCTGTTTCTGGACGAACCGACCAGCGGCCTGGACCCCACGCTGCGCAGACAGTTCTACGACCTGATCGACACGCTCAGCCTGTCGGGTACCACGTCACTGACTTCGTCGCATTCCCTCAACGAAGTCGAGGCGCGTGCCGACCGGATTGCTATTATGAAAAACGGTGCCATTGTAGCCTGTGGAACGCTGTCCGAATTATCACACCAGGCCAGTCTCCCCATCGTCGTGCGGCTCAGGGTAATGGCAGGACATACCGCCAGTATTGCCGAGCGGCTTGCACCAATGGGTGAGATACAACGGGTCAATGACCACGGTATCGATCTGTCCTGCCTGGGGACTTCCCGGATGGTGCTGTTCCGGCATATCGCCGGCTTTGGTGACGTGATCGAGGATATGGATGTGATACCGCCACGGCTGGATGACATTTACAACTACTACATGGAGCATGTACAACCGCAATGAGAGCGATAGCCATACTGGCGATGAATGAATTTCTTGACGGGTTGCGCAACCGCTGGGTAGCCGCCGCCATTATTCTGCTGGGCGCCACGGCACTGGCACTGATGCTGGTAGGGTCAGCGCCTACCGGTACGATTCGTGCCGGCGCACTGGACGTCAGCGTGGTCAGCCTGACCAGTCTGAGTGTCTACCTGTTACCGCTGATTGCACTGCTACTGTCATTTGATGCGCTGGTCGGTGAGTTCGAGCGCGGTACGATGTTGTTGCTGCTGACCTATCCGGTCGCGCGCTGGCAGGTGGTGATGGGCAAGTTTTTCGGACACATGATGATCCTGCTGACCGCGGTTGCAGTCGGCTATGGTGGTGCTGCCGTGATCACGGTACTGTTTACGGATAACGGCATCGAGGGTTGGCAGGCTTATGCCACCATGATGGGCAGCTCGCTGCTGCTTGGCGCTGTGTTTGTCGCACTTGGTTACCTGGTGAGTGTGCTGGTACGGGAGCGCAGTACCGCGGCCGGCGCCGCCATCGTGCTATGGCTGATTTTTGTCGTATTGTATGACCTTGCACTGCTTGGCCTGTTACTCGCGGACCACGAACAAAAAATCGGCCAGGCCCTGTTTTCAGGCCTGATGCTGATCAGCCCGTCAGATACTTACCGGTTATTGAACCTGACAACATTTGATACCGTGGGCCAGGTAGCGGGTATTGCCGGTGTCGCCGCCCGTTCCGATTTCAGCGTACCACTGTTGCTGGGCCTGCTGACAAGCTGGGTTGTGTTACCGCTGGCCGCAACCATGACAGTCTTCCACCGACGGGAATTGTGAGTGATGATGTTGTATCAACGAATCCTTGTTGCACTGCTGGTCGTCCTGGCTACATCCTGCAGTGAGCGACAGCCTGCTGCTGTACCGGCACCACAGGAACTGACCCGTGACGCTGTCGGTTATTTTTGCGGCATGACTGTGCTGGACCACAACGGACCCAAGGGTCAGGTGTTTCTGACCGACCGGGAGCAGCCGCTGTGGTTCACCTCGGTACGCGACACCATTGCCTTTACCCGGCTGCCGGGTGAACCGAAAAACATTGCCGCGATCTATGTCACGGACATCGGGCGTGCCAGCTGGAACCAGCCTGAACCTGGTACATGGATCGACGCCCGCAAGGCATTTTATGTGACAGGGAGTGACCGTGTCGGCGGCATGCAGGCACCGGAAGTGGTACCTTTTGCCAGCCGCAAAGCGGCAGAGCAGTTTATGGAGCAGCATGGTGGAAAGATCTATACCTTCGACACCCTTCCCCCTGACAGCATTCCCGGGACTGTTGAGTAATCCCTGCACCCCGGGAACCCCCGCTTCATTTGTCGCTCGTTATTTTACATCCAGGGAGGTTCCCGACTCCGCAAGCCCGGTCAGAAGAAGAGTTCCCGCAACCTGGCCCCGGGATCATCGGCCTTCATAAAGGCTTCACCCACCAGAAAGGCATGCACACCGGCCGCGTGCATACGCTGCACATCATCGGAGGTATGAATACCACTCTCGGTCACCAGTAAGCGGTCTTCCGGGAAACCCTGCTTCAGGGCCAGGGTGGTGTCCAGACTGGTCTCAAAGGTCCGCAGGTTACGGTTATTCACACCGATCAACGCTGCCGGTGTGGCCAGTGCACGTGCCATTTCCTCTGCATCGTGCACTTCCACCAGCGCATCCATACCGAGCTCACCGGCCAGATCCAGCAACTCCCGCAACCCCGTATCATCAAGGGCGGCGACGATCAGCAGGATGCAGTCCGCACCCAGCACTCTCGCCTCCCATACCTGGTAAGGGTCAATCACAAAATCCTTGCGCAGCACCGGCAGATGACAGGCGGCACGGGCCTGCTGCAGGTAGACATCCGCACCCTGGAAGAAATCGATATCGGTCAATACGGACAGGCAGGTCGCCCCGCCCTTTTCATAACTGGCAGCAATTTCGGCAGGCACAAAGTATTCTCTCAATATGCCCTTGCTGGGTGAGGCCTTCTTGATTTCGGCGATGACGGCCGCATCACCCCCGACGGCACGCCGGCGCAATGCCTGCAGGAAGCCTCTCGGCGTATCGGCGTTTTCAACCGTTTCACGTAACGCCTGTAATGGAACCCTGGCACGACGTTCGGCGATTTCCTCTGTTTTACGCCGGAGGATTTTTTTCAGGATGTCGGGGGTATCTGACATTGGTGTTATTCCGGAAGGGTATGTTCAGCGGCAAAATAGCCGCTTATGACACAAAGTCATTACTGACCTCGATGAGCCGGGCAAAGGTCTGTTTTGCGGCGCCCGAGGCAATTGTCTCAAGCGCCTTGTTCACCCCGTCTGCCAGGCTGTCGGAAAGACCCGCAGCATAAATGGCGGCGCCGGCGTTCAGCGCCACAATATCGCGTGCGGCACCGGGTGTATTATCAAACACCTGTCTGATGACGGCCAGGCTCTCCTGTGCATCCTTCACGGCCAGTGCCGATACATCGGCTGTCTGCATACCAAACTGCGAAGGTTCGATGCGGTAGCAGCTGACCTTGCCGTCTTTCAGCTCGGCAACCTGCGTTGCCGAACCAATACTGATCTCATCCAGTCCATCATCAGCATGTACGACCAGCACGTGCCGGCTACCAAGTTTACCAAGCACCTGTGCCAGCGGCTCGACCCAGTCGGCGCTGAAGACACCGAGCACCTGGTTGGGAGCACCGGCCGGGTTGGTGAGCGGGCCAAGCAGGTTGAACAGGGTGCGCACACCCATTTCCTTGCGTGGGCCGATAGCGTGTTTCATCGCACTGTGATGTTTTGGTGCAAACAGAAATCCTACACCGACCTTGTCCACGCATTCAGCGACCTGCTCCGGCGTCAGGTCGAGATTGACACCCGCAGCTTCCAGTACATCGGCACTGCCGCAGCTCGACGACACGGAACGGTTACCGTGCTTGGCAACCTGTGCACCGGCTGCTGCGGTCACCATGGCACTGGCGGTAGAAATATTGAACGTCGAGGCGCCGTCACCCCCGGTACCACAGGTATCGACCAGGTGGTCACCCCTGACCGGTACCGGTGTCGCCAGTTCCCGCATGACTGTTGCCGCAGCAGCGATCTCATCGACGGTTTCACCCTTCATGCGCAGGCCGATCAGGAAACCACCGATCTGTGCCGGTGTGGCCTGCCCGGTCATGATCAGCTGCATGACGTCATGCATGTCATCTGCGTTCAGGTCCTGGCGTTCAGTGACACAGCGTATCGCTGTCGGCATGTCCATCGCTCAACCCTCCAGAAAATTTTTCAGCATGTCATGACCGTGCTCGGTCAGGATGGATTCAGGGTGGAACTGCACACCTTCAACGGGCAACTCACGATGCCGTACGCCCATGATTTCATCGACCTCGCCATCGGCACTACCGGTCCAGGCGGTGACTTCAAGACAATCCGGCAGGCTGTCCTTTTCGATCACCAGCGAATGATAACGGGTGGCTTCCAGCGGATTCGACAAGCCACGGAACACACCCTCGTCACGATGATAGATCATCGAGGTCTTGCCGTGCATGATTTCACCCGCATGCACAATGCGGCCACCAAACGCCTGGCCAATACTCTGGTGTCCCAGGCACACGCCAAGGATCGGAATACGTCCGGCAAAGGTTTTAATGGTTTCCACCGACACACCCGCCTGGTCCGGCGTACAGGGACCGGGAGAAATGACGATCTTCTCCGGCGCCAGCGCCTCGATCTCCTGCACTGTGATCTGGTCGTTACGGTATACACGTACGTCCGCGCCCAGCTCACCGAAGTACTGCACCAGGTTATAGGTGAAGGAGTCGTAGTTATCGATCATCAGGATCATATCAGGCACATCCTATTGATTTTCAATCTTATTTCTTCTTGGTACGCCCAATGTACACACATTATTTCGCTGTTTTCACTGTTACGCCGGGCGCACATCCTACCATGCTGATACGCATAACCGCCGCATCCTCATGTGAGTTATTGCTCTGTTTGTTGTGGATTTCCGTACAAAATCTTTGGAAACGATGCCACAAATCTATAACTTGAATAAACTTGATTTGTAGAAAATTACAACTATAATCGCCTCACATGCAGAAAACCATGAAAACAGAGGCGCTTCGTAAGGCTCTCGCTGACCACGGGTTGACGCAGAAAGACCTTGCCAACAAGCTAGGCGTTTCTGCCCAGGCAATAACCAACTGGTTGAAAGGCAAAGACTTTCCTCGCCCCGCAACACTTCTGAAACTTGCCTCCACCCTCCATCTGTCATTTGAACAAATGGTGCAAACCGATGACGTCAGTCGGCCTGTCGTCGCATTTCGCAAGAAAGGCAGCGCAAAGACGACAAATACCCATATTAACAAGGCGGAAGAAATGGGCATGCTGCTCAAGCCGCTCGTGCCCTATTTACCCGAGCAACAAGCACTACGCACCCTGATCACCACACCATCTACCGACTACGACAAACTCCAGGCCGCTGTATTACAGACCCGCAATCGTCTTGGTATTGGGGACCGAGCCATATTGGGTTACGAGTCTCTGATTGGGGAGTTCAGGAACAGTGGTGCTGTGCTTGTCCCTGTCATGTGGGGTGCTAA
>JALVCM010000365.1 GCA_027010005.1 Thiohalobacter sp. | reverse complement strand
ACGGCTATCTGTTTTCACTTCATCAACCGGATGGTGAATATTTTTCTCGATGAGGCGCCGATGCCGATGCCCGCCGCTGGCAGCAATTTTATGCGTGCGTTTTCGAGGGCATCACTACGGTTTTTCGGGAAACGTATGGTGCAGCTTGATGGTGAACCCGGCGTGTTCATCATCGATCCCGGGCAAATGGTGCTGCCGCCGGAGTTTGCCTGGTCGGCTGCCGACCCAAATGTAGCCGGCAGTTTGACGCGATTTGCCTACGCGGCCGGGCAGGCGGGGGAGGAAGCGTTGCACGAGGATGTTCGCACCCTGGTGACCGATCATCTGAAAACCTGGAAGGGCGAGCCACCAGGATTGGGGCGTGGCTGGGTTGATAGTCTGGTACAGCAGGTTGATGCGTGTTTACAACCCTCGGCCCGGCTTGCGTTACTCGCCGCAAGAGCATCGTGGCAGATAGATGAGCAGGTTGTGTCTGATTTCCGATCTGTTGCTGACGACGACCGGTCATTAATTCAGGTCGCAGGTTGGGCCAGTTTTGCGGCTGTTCGCCGCATTGCCGGTTGGCTATGACAGGAAGGACGTCTGGAATGAATTATAACGGAGGCTGCCTGTGCGGCCGTGTCCAGTACAGGATATTCCGGGATTCCCGTACTGAATGGGAAGCGCTCTTTGCCTTGTTCGACCTGGTTCAGACCTCATGCGGTATGGCGGTACCGTTTTTTGAATATACCGGCGAGAGGGACTCTTACGTTCTGGTCGGCGTGAACCGTACTGTGGAAATGTCTAACGCACTGTTCCCGCACGCTTTACCGCAAGCGCCAGAAAGACAGGAAAATCCTTTTCATCACCTGAAACGGTGTGTGCAGTAACGAAACGAACGTCTTCAAACCCGTGTCTCTCCAGACAGGCCTTGAAGGCATTACGTTCGAAACCGGCATGGTAGACACCTTCGGTGCCTTCCGGGTGAAAACTGCCATCTTCTTCATCGAGATCAGCCAGTGCTATCCGGGCACCGGGTTTCAAGTGCTCAGCGAATCGTTCAAGCATCCTGTCTGTATCCTGTACATGATGCATGGCCATGGCGCTCATGATCAGGTCAAAGCGTTCATCGAGCGGTTGCTCGATGATGTTCCGGCACAGCACCTGAATCTTGTCTTGAAATTCCGGCTTTGCGGCCAGTTTATCCAGCATGGCCTGTGAGACATCCACAGCGACTATCTTCTTTACCCGGGGCGCCACGTGTGCGCTGATCAGCCCGGTGCCTGCGCCGAAGTCCATAACGGTCATCTGTGTATCAAGCCTGACGTGCTGAAGGATGGAAGCACCTATCGCCGCTGACAACTGTCGAATCCTGTCATCGGCGTCCCAGGTCTGCGCTTTTTCGTTAAACAGATCTGCCATGGTTTGTTTCCTGTGAAATGCAATTTACGCAGCTTACCATGACAGTATTACTTTCGGGTCGCATCAGCTTTTTGTTGAATCATCTGTACCAGCGGCGTGTAACCTTGCTGTGAAACCATACCACCCACCTGGCGGAAATGATCCTCTGTCCCTTCGATACCAAAGCCGTCGACAAGGCGATTCAGAAAAGCAAATGTGGCAACCACACCAATGACATCTTCAACAGTCTGATCACTCCAGCCGGCTGCGCGGACCGTGTCGATATCCGTTGCAGTGACACTGCCAGGTTCCAGTGTCAGCTTCCCGGCAAAGGCAAGCAGGCGTTGCAGGTTGTCATCAACCGGTTCAACAGAGCCGTCGGCCAGTGCCTTCACCAGTGCCTCGTCAGTACCCAGGCCGCCAAGTACGCAGGAGTGGGAGTCTACGCAATAGCCGCAATGGTTCAGACGGGAACTGTAGAGTGCGATCATTTCCCGTTGTGCCGGGGTCAACTCCGATTGGGTGGACATGACGGTATCGAGCAGTTGTGCAAACGGCAGGTAGCGTACCGGATCACGTAACAGAATGTCTGCAACACCCTGAAAATTCTTTGAATACGTCAGGAAGCTCATTTCGGTTACTCCATTTGTTTAAGGTGGACGCCTTGATATTCTGTGCGTGGGAGCAAGAGAATTAGGCATAAATGAAGTCTTCAGACTGTCACGTAAGTTGATCGGTCGTGACCTGGGTTTGCACGGTACCCTGCGTATCACGGCGCCGGATGCATTCGCGATAAAACTGCTTACGCCGCATCTTGTGCAGTTCGCGCACCGATATCCTGATATCCGGCTGGAACTTTCGATGGCCAACCATTACCTGGATCTTAGCCGGCGTGAAGCGGATATCGCCAT
>JALVCM010000364.1 GCA_027010005.1 Thiohalobacter sp. | reverse complement strand
AGGCGGTAATCCAGCGTAGCAGCAAAACTCTTTTTGGCACGCCGCGCCAGCTGTTCACCGGTTGTGCGGTCTTCCGGGTCCTGGTAGGTCGCGGACATGTTGCCCGACCAGTTGCCAAACGCGTAACGGTATTCGACTTCCACGCCACGAATACGTGCCTCATCGACATTCACGTTCTGCCCCGGAACGGGTCCCAGGAAACCATCGGGATCGACAAAATTGATCAGGTCGTCGATTTCATTCTGGAACGCTGTCAGCGAAACCTGCTGGCCGGCATTGATCCGATGTTTTACACCAATTTCATAGTTGGTGGATTTCTCGGGATTGAGACCGGTATTTCCACCAAACCCGAACAGATCAAAGAAACTCGGCGCCTTGTAGCCGGTACCGGCACTCGCGTAGGCGCTGGTGTTGTCCGTAAACCGGTAACCCAGTGTTGCATTCCAGGTCGTCTCGTCACCGAAGATTTCGTCATCGGTGTAGCGCGCGGCCAGTAACAGGCTGACGTCACCCAGAGTAATCTGGTCCTGCCCGAACACGGCCTTGATGTTCTTGTCTTCCTTGACCACGGTACCAAAGCTCGCCGAGTCAACATTTTCATTGGCCAGGTAGGCGCCAACCGTCAACAGCTGCGCTTCACCGATCTGCACATCGTTCTGCCAGTCTGCCGCCCAGCGTGCCGTCGCGGAAAGATCGCTGGACTGGTTCTGCTCGATACGGTCCGCGGCATAACTCAGCTTGAGTGTACTGCTCCAGTTATCGGCCGGGTTGGCGGACAGTGTCAGGGCTGTAACACGGTTGCTGTAGTCCTGGTCGATGGGGGTCACAAAGAAATCGTAATACTCGGTTTTCCCCTTGCTCGCCCAGCTGCTGAATGCCACATCGACGGTACCGAGATCCACGCCAAGATCAAAATCCAGCGTGACGTTATTGTAGCCACGGTCACCCGTCGCACTGATCAGTGTCTGGTAGCCATCTGTACCCTGAAAAGACAGGCCGGCATTAATACGGAAGCGGTCCTTTTTCCCGGCCACCCGCGCATCGCCACGCACGGTATTGTTGGTACCAATACCCAGACTGCCGCTCTGACTGACACCTGCAGCAGGCTTGCGGGTAAAAATCTGTATCACTCCGCCGATTGCTTCAGAACCATACAGGCTGGAGCGCGGGCCACGCACGATTTCGATTCGATCAATCATTGTCGGGTCGATATTCTGCCAGGCCGCACCACCCACCGTGGCATCATTCACTTTCACACCATCGATCAGCAGCAGTGTGTGGTTACTCTCGGCACCACGAATGAAAACAGAAGTCTGCTGGCCCGGGCCACCGCTGCGACCAATATCGACACCGGCGACAAAGCGCAACAACTCGGCCACGTCATTGGCCTGTGAGCGCTCGATCTCGTCACGGCGAATGACCTGTACCGAAGCCAGGGTTTCATTGGCTGTCCGGGCCGTCCGGGTAGCGGTCACCACCACGGTGTCGCCATTTAACGTTTCATCTGCAAGCGACCGGGATGGGGGAAGCAGTGTGACCAGCATCAGCACGGATGTGGCGTAGAAAAGCGGGGTTAAAGCTGAGTGATTGGTACCGGGCATGTTGTTCTCCGAATGTGTGTTGCACCACCCGTGCAACTGAATGAGTTGAACGCGCAGGAACAGCCCGGAATCGGAGACGTGACAACAGCAGCCAGACACACCGACACCTTGCACGCCCCACGCGGCAGGTTGTCTCGATCAGGCCGGTCTCCGGACTTGTGAGCGGCGGATGCCGGCAGGTTGCCTTCCCGCGCGTCCTGCGCAGTGGCGTCTGAACCTGTCTGTACTCACTTACCGTTGCGGGGGCAGTGCCGGAGTTGCTGAAAACAGCGCACCGGCTTCCCGTTTCACTCTCGCGCAGACTACGCGAAAAGCACCTGATTGACGGCGCGGGACTTTAAGGCAGCGGCCTGCGGCAGTCAACGGTTGTTTCCGGCAGGCAAAAAACAGCCCCGGCCATCGTGAGGATGACCGGGGCCTTGTCAGGCCGGATTATCAGTCGAATTCCGGTGTCGCGGAAATGTGGTGAATACTGAGATCGGCACCCTGGTATTCCTGTTCCTGGTCGAGCCGAAGCCCCATCACGGCCTTGATACCACCGTAGACCAGCAAGCCGCCAACCAGTGCAACCACAATCCCCATGACGGTACCGACCAGCTGTGCGGAAAACGTCACTCCACCCAGCCCGCCCAGTGCCGTGCTGCCGAAAATGCCACAGGCAATACCGCCCCAGGCGCCACACAGGCCGTGCA
>JALVCM010000363.1 GCA_027010005.1 Thiohalobacter sp. | reverse complement strand
GCAACGACAACGAGACCGGCTTGGCGATCAGCGTGACGCCTTCCAGCAGCAGGTTGACGGGCATCAGGAATTTGGGGAAGGGGTGGAACGCCAGCTCGGCAAAGAAGCCGCCGGCACCCTTGAACTTGAAGCTGTAGTAGAGCACCAGTGCAAACACCGACAGTGACAGCCCAAAGGTAATGTTGGGATCTGTGGACGGCACGATCTTGAGGTGCCCGACACCCAGCATACCGGCCAGCCAGGGCATCCAGTCGACGGCGATCAGGTCCATGAAGTTCATCAGGAACACCCAGATGAAGATGGTCAGCGCCAGCGGACCAATCAGGTCGTTCTTGCCGCTGAAGGAGCCGCGCACCGACTCGTCGATAAACTCGACCACCCACTCGACAAAGTTCTGCCAGCCGCCCGGCACACCGGCAGTGGCCGTTTTCGCGGCAGCACGGAAGCCCCACAGGAACAGCACGCCCAGCCCGATGGAGAACAGCATGCTGTCGACATTGATCGCCCAGAAGCCCATTTCGGCAGCATCGGCAGCGCTGTGGGCAAAACCCCAGTGCCCATCGGCGTGCTGGCCATAGGTCAGGTTGGTCAGATGGTGCTTGATATATTCTGCTGAGGTTTCTGGAGCTGCGGACATTTGTGTCTACTTCTGCTGCGTTAACTGTTGGGTTCCGAAAATCATCATGACCCCCAGCCCGGCGATGAATCCTGCCAGTACGGCCAGTGGGTCCAGCTTCAGTCCGCCCATTACCAGGGCGAACAGGACAGCGATCATGACAAACCGCTGCACCATACATATATATAAGGCCGCCAGGCTCTGTTGCGGTGTGCGCTCCGGCGCCTGCGCGTCGCGACGTGCACAACGGGCTGCCAGGAGTGCATTTCCCGCCGCGATACCGCCGCCACAAAGCACTGAAAAGGCGGACAAACTATCAAATATGGCTAAAAATACAGCCGCTGTGGCCAATACCAGCAACAGCTGGTAGAACAACAGCCTGCGGATTCCCTGTTCCAAACGGTACTCGGCTCGACTTCACCCCGGGTCAGCGGGGCTGGCGCACCATCGCCGCTCCCGGCGATGTAGGGCGGGCGCGATTATAAGGATCGTCGATAGGTGGGGTCAACAATTTATATATCCGTTGTGGATATCCGGTTAATCCCTATTGGATATGCTCCAGTATACCGTCCAGTTCATCGAGACTGCTATAACTGATCACCAGCTTGCCCTTGCCCTTCGCGCCGGGCTGTACCTGCACCGGGGCACCAACCCGGTCGGACAGGTCCTGCTCCAGCCGTACCAGGTCCGGATCACGTCGTGTCGGTGGTCTGGAGGACGCTTTGTCGCCCGCGGCCAACAGCTTTTTGACCAGTTTTTCGGTGGCACGTACCGACAGGCCCTTGTCCGCGACCTGGTGGGCGGCATCCACCTGCGCGCGTGGCGGCAACGCCAGCAACGCGCGGGCGTGGCCCATTTCCAGCTCACCACGCTCGACCATCGCCGTGGCCACCTCGCCCAGTTCCAGCAGGCGCAACAGGTTTGATACCGCGGCACGCGAACGGCCGACGGCCTCGGCCGCCTGCTGGTGGGTCATGTCGAATTCGTCGATCAGGCGCTGCAAGGCGCGCGCCTCTTCCATCGGGTTGAGATTTTCACGCTGGATATTCTCGATGAGCGACACGGCGATGGCGGCACGATCATCCATTTTGCGCACCACAACCGGGACTTCCTGCAGGCCAGCCAGCTGTGCGGCACGCCAGCGCCGTTCACCGGCAATAATTTCATACGCCCCCTTGCCAATCGCACGCACCAGGATAGGCTGCACCACGCCCTGCTGGCGGATGGAATCGGCCAGGTCCTCAAGACTTTCGCTGTGCATATCCACGCGTGGCTGGTACTTGCCGCGCTGTAACAGCTCGACACCCAGCGTACGCAGGGTATCCGTTTCACTGTCAGCGCCGGCAGGCGCCGGGGCAGGACTGGCTGCTGCTGGCACCGCCGTGCCACGCGATGGTGATCCAAGCAGGGCATCGAGCCCGCGTCCCAGTCCTCGTTTTTTTGCTGCCATGCGATGTCTTCGGGGTGTTGATGGAAAAGTCGAACACTAACGGAAAATGGCCGGCGGCACTAGGGTCAGCGGCTTCAGGCGCCCACACCAGGTCTGGCATCATCGGCCCCGGCTGGTGCCTCGCGTTCGTGCTCACGCCGCAGCAGCTCGCCGGCCAGCGCCAGGTAAGCGATAGCGCCCCGCGAGGTGCGATCATATTTAATGATGGGCGCACCGAAGCTCGGTGCCTCG
>JALVCM010000362.1 GCA_027010005.1 Thiohalobacter sp. | reverse complement strand
ATCAGGACGAATCAGACGATGAGGACGACAGGCTGAACGCTGTGATTGCATCGAGAAACTCCCTGCCATATTTTTCCAGCTTGGCCTGCCCGACACCGGAAATCGCCAGTAATGCCTCATCATCCAGCGGTAACCGAGCCGCCATTTGTATGAGCGTGGCATCACCAAAGACGATATAGGGCGGAACGCCCTGCTCGTCGGCCAGCCGCTTGCGCAACTCGCGCAGGTGCTCGAACAGCGCCTCGTCATACGGACCGGTTTCACGTGCCGCTGCCGGTTTTTTCTTCGCTTTCGCCTTGACGCGAGGCAGTGCCAGCTCCAGGCACTCCTCACCGCGCAGCAGCGGCCGCGCTGCATCGGTCAGTTTCAGTACCGAGTAGGCCGCGATGTCCTGCACCAGGTAGCCATGGTGAATCAGCTGGCGAATAATGGACATCCACATTGGTTCACTGTGGTGTGCCCCGATGCCCCAGGTCGAAAGCCGATCATGCCCCAGCTGACGGATCCGTTCTGTATCGGCGCCCCGAAGGACATCCACCACGTATTTCACACCAAAGCGCTGCCCCACACGGTAGACACAGGATAATGCCTTGCGGGCGTCATCAGTGGCATCAAAACGTTCCGGCGGGCTGAGGCAGACGTCACAATTGCCGCAACCCTGCTGCTGACGCTCGCCGAAGTAGCCGAGCAACACGCGCCGCCGACAGGTGAGGCTTTCTGCAAAGCCGGTCATGGCATTGAGCTTGTGGAGTTCGATCCGGCGCTGGTCGGGGTTGGCATTTCCCTCCACCAGCCGTCGTGCCGTCACCACGTCCTGTGCACCGTACAACAGCAGTGCCTCGGACGGCAGGCCGTCTCGACCGGCCCGGCCGGTTTCCTGGTAATAGCCTTCTATGTGTTTCGGCATGTCGTAGTGCACGACAAAGCGTACATTGGGTTTGTCGATCCCCATACCGAACGCGACAGTGGCCACTACCACCTGGAGATCATCGCGCAAAAACCGCTCCTGCACCTCTGCCCGGTGCTGCGCCGGCAGACCGGCATGGTAGGCATCTGCGTTGATGCCTGCCTCGTAGAGCTTTTCCGCTATGTCTTCCACACGCTTGCGTGACAGGGCATATACGATGCCCGACTCATCCCGCCGCCCTTCAAGAAACTGCATCAACTGGTCAAACGGTCTGTGCTTGTCGAGTACCGTATAGCGGATATTCGGCCGGTCAAAGCTGGCGACATAGCGCTGTGCCCGTGCAAGCCCCAGCTGCTGAACGATATCCTCTCGTGTCTGGGGGTCGGCGGTTGCCGTCAGGGCAACCAGCGGTATCTCGGGAAACTTGTGACGTAACTGTCCCAGCTGCACATATTCGGGCCGGAAGTCGTGGCCCCACTGGGACACACAGTGCGCCTCATCGACGGCAAACAGGGCCACATCGACATCATCCAGGCGTTGCAGAAAGTCCCCGGATATCAGACGCTCCGGAGCGATATAAAGAAGATCCAGGCGATTGGCATGTAACTTTGCCAGCACCTGCCGGGCCTCTCCCGCAGCCAGCGACGAATTATAGAAGGCCGCCTCCACCCCGTTGGCACGCAACGCGTCGACCTGGTCTTTCATGAGTGAAATAAGCGGCGAAACCACAATGCCAACACCGCGCCGGTGTAATGCCGGTAACTGGTAGCATAGCGACTTGCCTCCGCCAGTAGGCATCAACACGAAGGCATCCTCGCCACGGATCAATGCATCGATGATATCCTGTTGGTCGGGACGAAAGCTGTCGTACCCGAAAACCCGCCGCAAGGTGTCCTGTGGCGTCACTGCACCGTCTCCCCCTGATTGTCCAGCCATGTACCAGCCTCCCTGCCAGCAGCCTCCCCTGGAAGCGCAGTATAGAGGCTGGAGGCGCTGACAGGAAACTATGCCTGATATAACCACCCTTATATAAACCCTGCACTTTGCTCTACAATGGCGCCCATGAAGCAAACTGAACTCAAGATTCATGTTGGTGAATCGCTGCAGCTCCAGCCCCACGATGGCGAGGATTCACGCCGCTGGCAGGTCAAACTGATAGGCTATCTTCCGGGCACCAGCCTGCTGGTGACGACGCCCACCACCGGCGACAAGATCATGATTATCCGGGAGGGCCAGCGATTTGTGGCACGCATGATGGCAGGTAATCGTATCGTCGGTTTTACCACCACGGTTCTGCGCAGCTGCTCCCGGCCCTTTCCCTATTTACACCTGTCCTACCCGGAGGATGTACAGCAGATTACTGTACGCAAGGCACAGCGCGTCAATGTCAGGCTGTTTGCCTCGTTGAAAAACACCAACCCCGGGTTTCAGTTTGACAAGCCGCAGTCAGGTACCATCGTGGACATCAGTACCTCGGGCGCACTGCTGGTGTCAGACAAACAACTGGGGGAAGCCGAGGATAGCGTGACGATCAATTGCATGATCAGGATTGCCGGTGTCGAAAAGCTGCTGTCAGTGCCTGCAACCCTGCGCAATGTACACCTCGAAAACAGTGAACAGAAGTTTTATCACGGCCTTGAACTGGCCCTTGAAGACGAGCAGGATATTTTCGCGCTACACGGTTTTGTCTACGAGCAGATCGTGGAAGAACTGTCGAAATAACCCGTGCACAAGGCTGGTGATCAGGTATCCCGGCCAGGCTGCTGCACGATACGGATATAGGGCTTCACCAGCAGGGTCCAGCCACCGGGGAATTGACGCCGGGCATGGGCATCGCTGAGTGTTGGAGCAATAATCACATCATCACCGGACCGCCAGTTGACCGGCGTGGCCACATCGAAAGACCCGGTCAGCTGCAGGGAATCGATAAGCCGCAATATCTCATCAAAGTTACGCCCGGTGTTGACGGGATAGGTCATTGACGCCTTGACACGTTTATCAGGACCAATGATAAATACACTGCGCACCGTCAACAGGTCATCCGCATTGGCGTGGATCATATCGTAAAGCTGTGCAATTTCAGCAGTCGGGTCGGCTATCAGGGGATAGTTGAGTGGAAAACCGTGGGTGCCCTCGATATCCCGCGCCCAGCGATCGTGTGATTCCAGCGTATCCACACTGAGGCTGATGACCTTGACCTGGCGGCGGTCAAATTCCGTGCGAATACTCGCGACATAACCCAGTTCAGTCGTGCAGACAGGCGTAAAATCTGCCGGGTGTGACATCAGCATGGCCCAGCCGTCGCCAATCCAGTCGTGGAAACAGATCGTCCCCTGCGTCGTGGTGGCGGTAAAATCCGGTGCGATATCACCCAGTCTTACGGACAAACCTGCCTCCTCGCGCACGTATCTCAACCCGTGCTTTTAACAAAGCCTAGATCAAAATCCTGTAATGTCTACCAGTACGCTAAACCGGTTTTTCCGGGCAGCAATTGAAACTGATGCCGCGCGATGCATTGTGCTCTGGTATCATACCGTTCTGTCCGGAAACAACACTGTGTGCAAGATTTCAAAACCATGGAACACGATTACCTGCTGATTGCTTCCCGCCTGCTGCTGGCCTTCCTGGCCGGTGGAATTATCGGGCTGGAACGCGCGCTTCACGGTCGCGAGGCCGGTTTCCGCACCCACGCACTGGTTTGCGTTTCGTCCAGCCTGCTGATGGTACTGATGGTCTACCAGTGGAAACTGGTACCGGAACAGTACATGGACACCATACGCGCCGATCCCACCCGCCTGGCGCAGGGCATCATGACCGGTATCGGTTTCCTCGGTGCCGGCGTCATTATCAAGGAAGGCCTGTCAGTCCGCGGACTGACCACGGCGGCATCAATCTGGATGACGGCCTCGATCGGCATCGTCATCGGCATGGGCTTCTACTACCCGGCCTTTTTTGCCACCGGCCTGACAATCATTACCCTGTCGGTCTTCCGCTGGATAGAGAACAAGCTACCGGCACAGACCTACGCGCGTTTCCGGGTGCGCTTTATCCGGGAAAAGAAAACCTACAACGAGGCACTGCTGCGGGAACTGATCGCGGAGCACCAGATCAAATCCTTCGATTCCAGCTACACGCTGGATGGTGGTGGCAAGTTTTTTGAATACGAAATGACCATTCGCTCGCGCAGTACAAAGAATTTCTTCAACCTTGCAGAAACCCTGACCAACATGGATCAGGTGAGCGAGTTCAGCATTATCCCGACCTGAGTTCAGCCATGAGAATACTGATCCGGATGTTTTTCAAACTGGTGCGCGCCATTGTGGGCCCGTTTTTACTGCTGTGGGAAAAAATTACCGCGCCAAAGGGCAAGGTACGCACACAGGCCGAACAGCAACGGGTTGACGAGGCCAGCCGCCACCTGGTGATGTACCAGTTCCGAACCTGCCCGTTCTGCATCAAGACCCGGCAGGCCATGCGGCGGCTTTCCCTGCATATCGAGCTGCGTGATGCGCAGCGCAACCCTCAGTACCGCCAGGAATTACTGGAAGGCGGTGGCGAGATCAAGGTCCCCTGCCTGAGAATATCCACTGAAGATGGCCGGATTACCTGGATGTATGAATCCGACCGGATTATCGAATGGCTGGATCAGCAGTTCGGCTGATTACTTCGTGCGGGTCGTCAGTACAACCAGCGTCATGACACCAGCCAGCACCAGCAGTCCGATAGAGAACACCACCAGTGCCTCGGCCATGGTGATACCGAACAGCAGCTCCGGCGTATAGCCACACGGTTCCATAACCTGAAACACGGCAGGGAACCACTTGTCCAGCGCGAACCAGGCGGGCAGGCCCGACTCCATGGCACAGCCGCCCTCGAGGGTCCCGCGTTCAGTGCCCAGCAGCTTCAGGGATCGCTCCAGTATCCCGGCAGCGACCACCACGACCAGGAAATGTGCCGGCACCAGCGCCCACCGCCTGTGTCGCACCAGCAACCCCAGTCCGCCGGCAACCATGAGGCCCAGCAGCCAGACACGCACGTGGATGCAAAGGACACAGGGCCAGTATTCCAGCCAGTACTGGTAAAACAGGGCCACACCTTCCATGACCAGGGCCAGCAACACCAGTGAGGCCCAGTAAGGCGCACCACAAGCCAGCCGGTACAGTCTGTCACGCATCCGTCGGCCTACTTGATAATCCGGTAACAGGGGACGTATTTCTTGCCGGGCAGCTTCATACGGTGCTGGGCGACAAATGAACTCAGTAACTCGTCCATGGGGTCCAGGATCTCCGCATCACCACGAATTTCAAAGTGACCGTGTTCCTCGATAGAGCGTATCCCCTCATCCTTGACGTTACCGGCCACTACCCCGGAAAACACACGCCGCAGGTTGGCCGCCAGTTCATGTTTTTCCTGGTTCTTGTGCAATGCCAGTGAACGCATGTTCTCGTGCGTGGGTTCAAACGGCTGCTGGAACTCGGCATCGACCTTCAGCATCCAATTATAGTAATAGGCGTCACCGTGCAACTTGCGGAACTCGCGGACCTGGCGAATGCCTTCGGCCATTTCACGTGCCACGCGCTCAGGATCATTGATAATAATTCTGTAACGCTGCTGTGCCTCGATCCCCAGTGTATCGAGAATAAACTGGTTGATGCGCCTGAAATACTCTTCTGCATGTTCGGGGCCGGTAAAGATCAGCGGAAACGGCATTTCTGCATTTTCCGGGTGCAACAGGATGCCGAGCAGGTAGAGGATCTCCTCGGCTGTTCCCGCCCCGCCGGGAAACACCACAATGCCATGCCCGGTGCGCACGAAGGCTTCCAGACGCTTCTCGATATCCGGCATGATGACCAGGTTGTTAACGATGGGGTTCGGTGACTCCGCGGCGATAATGCCCGGCTCGGTAATCCCGAGGTAGACACCGGGACTGGTCCGCTGCTTGGCATGCCCGATGTTCGCACCCTTCATGGGGCCTTTCATGGCACCCGGACCACAGCCGGTACAGATATCCAGGCCACGCAGCCCCATCTGGTAGCCCACCTCCTTGGAATAATCGTACTCCTCGCGGCTGATGGAGTGGCCACCCCAGCACACCACCAGGTTCGGCTCGGCACGGGGCACCAGCACACGTGCATTACGCAGAATATGGAACACCGCGCTGGTCACGCCATCCGGCGTATCGAGGTTGATTTTGGGGTTGTCCTCGATCTCGTCGCTGACGTAGATCACGTCGCGCAGTACCGCGAACAGGTGCTCGTTAATGCCCTTGATCATCACCCCGTCGACAAAGGCATGTGCCGGTGCACCGGTGACTTCCAGCTTGATACCGCGTTCCTGCTGGATGATGCGAATGGCAAAATCCGGGTACCGTTCCAGCAGTTCCTTGCCGTCATCCAGCGAACTGCCACAATTGAGTACGGCCAGTGAACAGTTGCGGAACAGGCCGTACAGGCCGCCCTGGCTGGTATCGAGCAGGCGGTTCACTTCAGATTTGGACAATACGTCCAGGCGTCCTTCCGGACTGATACGCGCATCAACAACCTGGTAATCCATCGGGTTCTTTTTATCCTGTTAATCCTGAGCATGGAGTATAGCGGCAATTGTCGGCGGGAATGTTGCCTGTCGCGCCAGATCCTGTGCTATCGCGCCTTGGAATTTCCACAAAACGGCCCTTTCGACAGGCAAATATTTTCCGTTCTGCCTCTTGACATCCGCGCCTGACCCATTCCATCCGGCAACGCTTATACACAGGTGTCATCAAACGGTAAGAAAATCATTGCACCAACCGGTCTCCGGTTGATTCCCAGTTGACAAAAATCATGCTACCTGTTGTTTTATATATAGTATTACAAATTGCTCAAAAAATGCACGATTTAACATCGACAGCGTATTTTCAGGCATTCGATCGCTTTTGCCCGACTTAGTCCACAAAGTTATCCACAGAATCTGTGGATAACCTGCAAGACAAAAATCCTTTTCTCCCGCGCTTGATTTATGCTTGCACACACACCATCTCTATAGCCCGACACAGCCAACAAGAAAACTGACTATGGACAATCAGGAAAGCGACGATTACCTCAACGAAAATGGCACTGGCGCCAGTGAACTGATCCGCGCACAGGACGCCCTGCCCGGCACCATCCCGATTCTGCCGCAGACAGAACGCCCGTTTTTCCCTGGCCAGGTCATCCCCCTGCTGATCGATCCGGATACCTGGGAAGCCACTGTTCGCCTGGCACAGGAGAACTCGAACGGCGTCATCGGCCTGCTGCTAAGCAATACCGAGCGGCCCGAACAGGCCACCACAAAAGACTTCTACAACATGGGCACGGCCGCACGCATCCACCGTATTGGCCGCGTAGACGGTCGCCTGCAAGTACTCCTGGAAGGTATACAGCGTTTCCGTGTCACCGAGTGGATCGGCAAAAAGATTCCCTTCACAGCACAGGTTCGCTACTTCCCTGAACCGAACTATGACGAAGACCCGGAAACCAAGGCCTATGCCATTGCCATTATCAACACCATCAAGGAACTGGTACCGCTTAACCCGTTATACGGCGAAGAATTCAAACTGTTCCTCGATAACTTCCACCCCAACGACCCGTCGCACCTGGCCGACTTTGCGGCCAGCCTGACCACCTCGGCCAAACAGGAACAGCAGGAAGTCCTGGAAGCCGTCAACCTGCTCAAGCGGCTGCAACGCGTTCATGCCCTGCTGATCAAGGAGCTGGAAGTTGCCAAGACCCAGGCACAGATCCGCAAGCAGGTCGAGGAGGACATGCAGGAGCACCAGCGAGAGCACATCCTGCGTGAACAGATGAAGGTGATCCAGAAGGAGCTGGGCATTTCCAAGGACGACCGCACGGCGGAACTGGATAAATTCAGGGAACGCCTGGAATCACTGACCTTGCCCGAAGCCGCGGAAAAACGCATCAAGGAGGAAATGGACAAGTTTGCCGTGCTGGAAACCGGCTCACCGGAGTATGCCACCACACGCAATTACCTCGACTGGCTGACCAGCCTGCCGTGGGGGGTGCATACAAAAGACCAGCTGAACCTCGACGAGGCGCGGCTCATTCTCGACGAGGACCATGACGGACTGGAGGATATCAAGCAACGCATTCTGGAATTTATCGGCGTGGGCATCATGAAGGGCGAGGTATCCGGCTCGATCATTCTGTTCGTTGGTCCGCCCGGTGTCGGCAAGACATCGCTGGGACGCTCTATTGCCCGCGCGCTGGGACGCAGGTTCTTCCGCTTCTCACTGGGCGGCATGCGTGACGAGGCCGAGATCAAGGGCCATCGCCGCACCTATGTGGGCGCCATGCCGGGCAAATTCATCCAGGCCATCAAGGACACCCAGTCCGCCAACCCGGTCATCATGCTGGACGAAATCGACAAGGTTGGCGCCTCCTACCAGGGCGACCCGGCCTCTGCGCTGCTGGAAGTGCTCGACCCGGAACAGAACAGTGATTTCCTCGATCATTACCTGGACGTATCCTTTGACCTGTCCAAGACACTGTTCATCTGCACGGCCAACCAGCTCGATACTATTCCCGGCCCGCTGCTGGACCGCATGGAAGTTATCCAGCTGTCCGGTTATCTCGCCAGTGAAAAAATGGATATCGCACGCCATCACCTGCTGCCGCGCCAGCTGGAACACAATGGCCTTAAAGCACGCGGACAACTGCGGATCGACAAGGCGGCCCTGCGCAAGATTATCGAGGAATACGCACGTGAAGCCGGCGTACGCCGACTGGAAAAATACCTGGGCAAGATCGCACGCAAGGCGGTCATCAAAATACTCGAAGGTGAAAAAACACCAATTCACGTGCGCGCCAGAGATGTAGAAGACTATCTCGGCAAACCGGTATTCAGTCGCGAGAAACCCCTGTCCGGTGTAGGCGTCATTACTGGCCTGGCCTGGACTGCCATGGGTGGTGCTACATTGAGTATTGAGGCTACGCGCATCCATAGTTTCACCCGCGGATTCAA
>JALVCM010000361.1 GCA_027010005.1 Thiohalobacter sp. | reverse complement strand
ATTTTCTCGGTGGCAATATCGACCAGTTGTTTTTCCCGGAGGCATTGCCGGCACCCACGTTCGGTACGCCGGGTTTAATGTGGGCTTCACTGACACTGGCTTTGTTGACGGTACCGGTTGTGATTGTGGCGACCGAGGAAGGCCTGTCACGTATTCCGCGTTCCATTCGCGAAGGCAGTCTGGCACTGGGTGCGACCAAGGCGGAGACTCTGTGGCGAACTGTATTGCCGATGGCCAGTCCGGCCATGATGACCGGCGTTATACTGGCCGTGGCACGCGCTGCCGGTGAAGTTGCGCCCTTGATGCTGGTGGGTGTGGTGAAGCTGGCGCCGGCGCTGCCACTGGACGGCAATCCGCCCTATATTCATCTGGACCGCAAGTTCATGCACCTCGGGTTTCATATCTATGATGTCGGATTCCAGAGCCCCAATGTCGAGGCGGCGCGGCCGCTGGTCTATGCAACGGCACTGTTGCTGGTGCTGGTCATCATTGCGCTTAACCTGACAGCCATTTCCATCCGGAACCGGTTGCGCGAACGTTATCGCACACTGGATCATTAACGGGACCAATCATGAGTGACAGTTTGAATACCAGTAACGCGACCCTGCCGGAAATACCGGACACGACCGCATCAGGCAATGACAGGATCTGCCTCGAGGTCAGGGACCTGAATCTCTTTTATGGTGAGACCCGGGCGCTTGATAATATCTGCATGCCGATCCCGGAAAAGCAGGTAACGGCTTTTATTGGTCCCAGCGGTTGTGGCAAGTCAACCCTGCTGCGCTGTTTCAATCGCATGAATGACCTGGTCGACAGCGTGCGTATCGAAGGCAGTATTCTGCTCGACGGCGAAGACATCTATGCACCGGGTGTACAGGTTGCGCAACTGCGCCAGCGTATCGGTATGGTGTTCCAGAAACCCAACCCGTTTCCCAAGAGTATCTATGAGAATGTGGCCTATGGCCTGCGCCTGCAGGGTGTGAAAAGCCGCCGTGTACTGGATGAGGTGGTAGAGAAAGCCTTGCGCGGGGCGGCGTTGTGGGATGAGGTCAAGGACCGCCTGCACGAAAATGCTCTGGGTATGTCCGGTGGTCAGCAGCAGCGACTGGTCATTGCACGCGCCATCGCGGTCGAGCCGGAAGTGTTGCTGCTCGATGAACCGGCCTCGGCGCTGGACCCGATTTCCACCCTCAAGATCGAGGAACTGATCGACGAGCTGAAAGAACGCTACACCATCGTGATCGTGACGCATAATATGCAGCAGGCGGCGCGTGTTTCCGACCAGACGGCCTTTATGTATATGGGCAAGCTGATTGAACGTGGCAAGACGGACACGATCTTCACCAACCCGAGCGAGAAAATGACCGAAGACTATATTACCGGGCGTTACGGATAAGGAGCTTGCACATGGAAAATCTTAACATCGGACAACATATCTCACGGCGCTATAACGAAGAGCTGGAAGACATCCGCAACCGTGTGCTGGCCATGGGTGGCCTGGTCGAGCAACAGTTAAAAGATGCCATGACCGCACTGGAGAAGCGTGATGCCGGCCTTGCTGCGCAAGTGGTGGAAAGGGATTGCGAGGTCAATGCCATGGAAGTGGCTATTGACGAAGAGTGTAATCGTGTACTGGCACGTCGCCAGCCGGCTGCCAGTGATCTGCGCCTGGTGGTGGCGGTCATCAAAACTATCACCGACCTGGAACGTATTGGTGATGAGGCGGAGCGTATCGCCCGCATGGTCAGCACCCTGGTGGGAGAGGAACATTCGACACGGCTGTTTACGCAGATACGCAACCTGGGGCACCACGTGAGCAGTATGGTGCACGGTGCGCTCGATGCCTTTGCCCACCTGGATACAGAAAAATCAGTGGAAGTCTGGAGTGAGGACCGGCTGGTTGACAAGGAATACGATTCACTGATGCGCGAGCTGATGACCTACATGATGGAAGACCCGCGTTCGATCCCGAGTATTCTGCAGGCGATATTTGCAGCACGTGCGATGGAGCGGATCGGGGACCGCGCAGGCAATATCTGTGAATACGTGATTTACCTGGTCAAGGGCAAGGATGTCCGGCATACACGGGTCGACAAGCCCGGTTAATTTTCTTGTCAGGATATTTGGATATTTGGGGTCAGAGTAAAAACTGCTTCAGCCGAATATTATAAATAACAAGTTTTTACTCTGACCCCAAATATCCTTAATCAGAGCCTCCCTGTGTGTTTATGCGGTGAGCAGGATTTCCAGCAGAGCCTTCTGGGCATGCAGGCGGTTTTCGGCCTCATCCCATACCACGCTTTGTGGGCCATCAATGATATCTGCCGTGACTTCCTCGCCCCGGTGGGCAGGCAGGCAGTGCATGAACAGTGCATCCTTGTGGGCCTGTGCCATCAGTTCTGTATTGACCTGGTAACCGGTAAAAACCTTTTCCCGTTCACGCTGTTCTTCTTCCTGTCCCATGCTGGCCCAGACATCGGTGACGATGAGATCTGCGTTCTTTGCAGCTTCCATCGGGTCATGGGTGAGCGTGACTCGATCACCGGCTGCCGCCATGATGTCCGGGTTTGGCAGGTAGCCTTCGGGGGCGGCGATCTGCAACCTGAAATCAAACTGGCGGGCGGCGTTGATGTAGGAATGACACATGTTATTGCCGTCGCCAATGAAGGCTACGGTAGCGCCACGGATATCACCACGGTGCTCAAACCAGGTCTGCATGTCCGCCAGTAACTGGCAGGGGTGGTAGTCGTCTGTCAGTGCGTTGATCACAGGGGCGCCGGAGAATTTGGCGAAGCGTACGATCTTTTCGTGTTCAAAGGTGCGGATCATGATGGCGTCCACCATCCGCGACAGCACGCGTGCGCTGTCTTCAACGGGTTCACCACGGCCAATCTGGGTGTCTTTTGGCGACAGGAACATGGCGTGTCCACCCAGTTGCACCATACCGGTTTCAAACGATACACGGGTGCGGGTGGAGGACTTTTCGAACACCATCGCCAGCACCCTGTTCTTCAGGGGTTCGAAGATGCGACCTTCGCGTTGCCACTTTTTCAGTTCGATCGCGCGCGTGACCAGGCTGCGCAGCTCGTCGGGTGAAAAATCCAGCAGGGTCAGGAAGTGTCTTGCATTCATGGCGTTTCGTCCAGGAAGGTTTCAATCAGCTCACACACACTGTCACACAGGGTGTCGGCCTGTTCGTCACTGAGGATCAGGGGGGGCAGCAGGCGCACGACACTGTCGGCAGTCACATTGATCAACAGGCCCTTGTCGAGTGCGCGTTGTACCAGTACACCACAGGAGCGGTCGAGTTCAATACCCAGCATCAGTCCCTTGCCACGGATTTCTGCTATGCCTTCATTTCCATCAAGGCGTGTCCGGAAACCTGCCTGCAGCCGTTCACCGAGTACACCGGCACGCATGACCAGGTCGTCTTTTTCAATGGTTTCAATAACGGCCAGTGCAGCGCGTGTTGCCAACGGGTTGCCGCCAAAGGTCGAGCCGTGGTTGCCTGGCTGGAATACGTCGGCAGCCGGGCCGTTTGCCAGACAGGCACCAATCGGTACACCGTTACCCAGTGCTTTTGCCAGTGTCATGACATCCGGTGTGATGCCGGTATGCTGGTATGCAAACCAGCGGCCGGTACGGCCCATGCCGGTCTGGATCTCGTCCAGCATCATCAGCCAGCCGTGTTCATCACACAGTGCGCGAATGGTGGCGAGGTAGTCCTCATCCGGTATGCGTATGCCACCTTCTCCGGTGATCGGTTCGACCAGGATGGCGACCACATCCGGGCTGTTGCCGGCAATGGTGCGCAACGCATCGATGTCGTTATAGGGGGCGCGCAGGAAACCCGGCACCAGCGGTTCGAAGCCTGCCTGGATCTTGCGGTTGCCGGTGGCGGTCAGAGTGGCCATGGTGCGGCCATGGAAGCTGCCCTCGGTCACGATGACCTGTGGCGTGTCGATACCTTTCTGATGGCCATACAGGCGCGCCAGTTTCAGTGCGGCTTCATTGGCTTCGGCGCCGGAGTTGGAAAAGAACACGCGTTGCATGCCGGCTTTTTCACAAAGCAGGTCAGCGAGTGCATCCTGGTTTTCGATCCGGTACAGGTTGGAGCTGTGCAGCAGGCGGCCGGCCTGGTCGCAGATGGCTTTGGTAACAGCCGGGTGGGCATGACCCAGCGCACACACAGCAATGCCGCCGAGCGCATCCAGGTAGCGTGTGCCATTCGTGTCGTATAACCAGGCGCCTTCACCGTGGGTAAAGCTGACCGGCAATGGCAGGTATGTGTTCATCAGATGATCGGGCATGGGATCCCCAAAACAAAAAGGCAGCCCCGAGAAGCCGCCACTGCAAAGCGGGGATTTTATAGAGTATCCCCCGTATTTCCAAGTTTTATGGTATTTTCCCGCTGAATCTGGCACAAAAAAACCCGGCCAGGGGCCGGGTTTCGATGCTGCCCGGTCGTTTGATCAGAAAGGCAGGCCGTGACCGTAGGCGGTCATGCACATCAGCATCGGGATGGACAGCAGTGTGTTGGTGCGGGAAGCCATCAGGGCAACCTTCTTGGCACCGGCGATTTCTTCTGCCGTGGCTTCAACCATACCGAGGATTTTCTTCTGGTTTGGCCAGATTAGCACCCAGACGTTAAACAGCATGATAGTGCCCAGCCAGGCGCCAATACCAATAACCTGCATGCCTTCAGCCAGGGTGAACGCCTTTACAGCGCCGCCTTCGGTCAGGTTCTGCAGTGCCCCGACGCCGGTCAGCCAGGTGGCAACAGCGCCCCAGCGGAACCATAGCAGTGCGCGCGGTGCGACATACTTGTTGATGGCAGCCGGGCCGGGGCCACCGTCATTGGCCTCGGCCAGTGCGTTACCGACAGCCGGAACCTGGACGAAGTTAAAATAATACAGCAGACCGATCCATACGACGCCGGACAGTACGTGGAACCAGACTTCGAGTTCAAGCGCGTTCACCGTACCGGTGCCAATAGCGAGTGTGATGGCAATGGCAAGAACAAAACCGGTGATGATCGTGCCAAGGATGGAATTTAATGGGTTCATTGTTACTGCTCCTCGAAACAATGGGGGTTTGACTTTTGTTTTGAAACGGTTGGAATAGCCGACTAAATTAGTCAGGATTGCGAAGCTTACGGCACGCAATAGGTGAATGCAATATCCGTCAGCCACTCGGGCATAATAACGGCTCATGGACAGTATAGAACTGAGTCTGTTTGCCAGTCGCCTGGAGGCCGTGTGCGATGAAATGGGTGCGGTGCTGCAGCAGGCCGCCTTCTCCCCGAATATTCGTGACCGGCTCGATTATTCCTGCGCGGTCTTTGATCCGCAGGGTGAGCTGTGCGCGCAGGCCGCACATATTCCCGTGCACCTTGGCAGCATGGCCTACGCCATGCGTGATCTTGTGAAGTGTCGCACCTGGTCGGAGGGCGACATGCTGGTCGTCAATGATCCCTACCGTGGCGGGACGCACTTGCCGGACGTAACGCTGGTTGCCCCGGTATTTTCCCGCGGCAGGTGTGTCGGGTTTATCGCCAATCGTGCCCATCATGCCGATATCGGGGCCGATAGCCCGGGCTCCATGCCGGTGGGTTCACGGATCGAGGATGAGGGGTTGTTGATCCCGCCAACCCTGTTGGTCGAGGGTGGCGAGCCTGTCCGCGCGGTACTGGACGGTATTATTGCCGCGACCCACAACCCGGTTGTGACAGAAGGTGATTTTTCCGCCCAGATCAGTGCCAACCGTGTCGGTGTCAAACGTGTCGGTGCACTGGTGTCGGATTATGGTGAGGGTCGCTGGCTGTCGGGGCTTGGGGAAATCAACACCTATGGTGAACGCATGGCGAAGGAAGCCTTGACCGCCTTGCCAGAGGGTGAATACGACTTTACCGATTATATGGATGATGACGGCCAGGGTAACCGTGACATCGAATTGCGGGTAAAACTGACGGTTCAGGCTGGAGCGGTCAGTGTGGATTTTACGGGCAGTGCCGGGCAGGTCGAGGGCAATATCAACTGTCCCCTGTCGGTAGCAGCAGCGGCCGTGTTTTATGTTTTCCGTTGTCTCATGGATGCGCGTACGCCGGCCTGTGCGGGCAGCTTCCGTTCGATACATATTCAGGCGCCACAGGGTTGCCTGTTGAACGCCTGTGCACCCGCTGCCGTGGCGGCGGGGAATGTTGAAACCAGCAGCCGGGTGGTGGACCTGGTGCTGGGCGCCCTGGCACAGGCTGTTCCTGAACGGGTGGCGGCAGCCAGCCAGGGCACCATGAATAACCTGGCCATGGGTTCACGGTCCGGGCAGGGCTGGGATTATTACGAAACGATTGGCGGGGGGATGGGAGCAGGTATTACCGGCGGCGGGCTGAGTGGTGTGCAGACGCATATGACCAATACGCTGAATACACCGATCGAGGTACTGGAATCGGCCTACCCGTTACGAATCCGGCGATACGCGCTACGTAAAGGCTCCGGTGGTTGCGGGCAGGTGAAGGGGGGTGACGGACTGGTCAGGGAATATGAATTCCTGGCTGCGGCCGAGGTCACTCTGCTGACCGAGAGACGTACTCATGCGCCCTGGGGGCTGGCAGGGGGGCAGCCCGCTGCGAAGGGAGAGAATTTGCTCAATGGCCGGGTGCTGGAGCCCAAGACAGCCTGCTCCGTGGTAGCGGGGGACCGACTGGAAATACGTAGCCCGGGCGGGGGTGGTTACGGCCCTGCTGAAATGGGGGGGGGCAGACAGACCGCCAATATTTTGCTGTAAAAATGTGACTAAAGTCACCGTTTTGAGGTGATGGAAGGTTTGAGTAAATAGAATAAAAAACAATGAGATAAAAATTAGGGGCTTAAAATTTTGTGAACCAGTTCAGATTTTTGACGCTTAGCCGTTAGTGAATCGGAGCATGTAACTTATATTAGTGTGATTTTGAACAGGTCTGGAGCTGTGATGAAAAACTTGATCAGGCTGTTCGGCATTGCTGCCGGGCTCCTTGTTGTCCTTGTTAGCCCCGTTAAATCCCTTTATGCAGACACCGACAAAGTAATTACCGGTGCCGGCGCACATTTTGTGTGGGTGATTTTTGACAGACTCAAGGCTGACCTTGAAGAGGTGTCAGGGCGTTCAATTAATTTACATGGCCGTAACTCCACACTGGGTATGGGGTGCAATGCGGGTATCAAGACTGCACTGCAAAACAGCCCGGATAATGAAACGTTCGGATTTGTCTGTTGCCCCCTCAGTGAAGAGGAAGTCAGCAGCAAAAAACTCAGGGTCTACCCGATTGCACAGGAGCCGATTTACATCATCGTTAACCAGGCAAACCCGGTCAGTGATATCAGTGAAGAGCAGGCTCGTGCCGTGATGCGCGGAGATATCGTTAACTGGGAAGCACTCGGCGGTGCGGATGAACCCGTTGTGCTGGTGACACGGCTGCATTGCAAGAAACGCCCCGGCCACTGGAAGACCATCCTGCCAGATGCCGGCGCATTTCGTCAGCAGCGGCTGAACGTCAAGAGTGCTGCTGACATGGTTCAGCGCATCAGTGACTTCGAAGGTTCGCTGGGGCACATCGGTTCGACGTGGGATTTCGGTCCGGAAAGTCGTATCAAGGTGCTGAGTGTGAATGGCATTATGCCGACCCCGGAGAACCTGCGTCTGAAGAAGTACCCGTTCTATCGCGAGTTGTCGGCAGTGACTGACCAGCATCCTTCGGAGGATGTGTTGAAGATCATCCATGAAGTCCAGACCGGCCCTGCATTCCGCAAGGTCGCTGTTAAATATAACCTGTTACCACTGAAAACCGCGAAAGAACACGCGCCATGAACTATACATCCCGTATATTTATATACGTAGGGATGCTGATCGTACTACTCACAGGGATGATGTTGCTTTCGTTCAGAACGGCAACGGATATTGTGGTTTCCGGTTCCCGCGATCACCTCAGGCATGCTGCCCTGCGCAAGCAGGAATCCATTCGCCTTCAGGGAGAGGAATTACTCAATTATACGGACATTATTGTCAACGATCTTCGTTTGCAGGAATACCTGTTTATTATCATTCAGCTGGGTGCCAGCAGCAGAGCGCTTGAGTCATATTACGATCGCCAGTTCAGTTCACTGCCGACCGATGCACATGTGATTCTTTCCCGGAACGGTGAGGTGTTATACGGGGAGGAATACCAGGCACTGGTCGATGCATTACGCCGGCAAAAACCTGTGACCGGGCGTGAGGAGTTTCTTTTCCTGTCGCCGGATGGCCCTGTCCTTGTGGCGGCACAACCCCTCCTGTACCAGGGAGAGATCCTGGCAACCAGTGCTGTCGCACGCTTGATGGGTGACAAGTGGTTACAGAAGCAGGAAGGCAAGTCTGAAGATTACCTGGTCTTTTTTGAAAATGACGGGCATGTCCTGTGGAGCAGTAATCCGGATTATCGCGGCTTCCTGATCGACCGGACCAAGAAAATGGTTGTCGATACCGAGCGGTCTTTTTATTTGCACGAGGTTGCCTTGCCGGCCGGGGGAGAAAATATCCCCCGCCTGTGGTTTGCCGCATCGGAAACACGCCTGATACATATGCTGAACCGCTACCGCTACTGGGCCTATGCGTTTTCTTTCCTGGGCGGGCTGACGGTATTGCTGCTGGGCTGGCTGATGGTGCGGAACTTCCGTCGCCCGTTTGTACAGCTTATGGAAACGACCGAAGCCATGATCCACGGGCGATTACCTGTGCTGGACCGTAATGAATCACGAACCGAGCTCGGCCAGCTGCTGAACCGGTTCGCCGATGTGCTGGATGCCTTGCGGCGGGAAAAAGCCAAGGTAAAACGTGCCCACAAAAAGCTGCAGGAAACTGCCATTACGGACAGTCTGACGGGTATGTACAACCGGCG
>JALVCM010000360.1 GCA_027010005.1 Thiohalobacter sp. | reverse complement strand
TGATGACAGGCGGGGTGGCAAGTATGATCTGCCGGGCAGGCTGTTCCCTGTTGCCGATGTGCACGGAAAGTTTCGACGGGTTACTGACTGAAAGCCCGGTAACACGCTCACCGAGGCAGATCTGGGCGCTGCGTTTTTCCAGCCAGGCGGCTGCAGGGACGGGCAACAGGTTGCCGAGTTCAACACGGCTGAATAACAGGTCGCAATACCGGTTCATGTGCAGGAAAGCATCTTTGAGGGTACGTAGAAACAGTCGTGCGGAGGCCTCGGCTATCGGCGTGTTCAGCATGGCGACACAGAGGGGTTCCCACAGGCGTTGTATCATGACCGGTGTCTGTTTCTCGCTGTGCAGCAGGGCCTGAACACTGATGTCTTCGCCCGGAGATATATATAATGTTCTCAGATGACGGCCAAAGCGCAGCGCCTGCAGCCTGTCGTTCAGCCCGAGCCCGCGTGCAAACAGAATGGCTGACAACAGGTGCAGTGGTGCCGGCAGGCGTGGGGTATGAAACTGCAGGCTGGCTTTGCCCTTGTGGAAGGTCATCAGGGACAGGGGTTCGCGCAGTAACACCTCGTCCAGGTCCTGGCCTATTTCCTGTAGTAACGACAACAGGGACTGGTAGGCACCGATCATCAGGTGTTGCCCGTTATCGAGTACGGTTTCACCAAACCGGACACTGCGTGCCCGCCCGCCAAGCTGGCGGGCAGACTCCAGCAACAGTACCGGTACCTGCTGGCGGGTCAGGGTGATGGCGGCACTCAGCCCGGCCCAGCCGCCACCCACGATCACAACGGGCGCATCGTCATCTGTCTGTTCAGGCATGGGCGGGCTGTTTTCGGTATTTGCGTTGCCAGCGGCGTTCGCGTCGTGCGGTGTTCCAGGCGATCCAGAGTTTTCGTAAGGGCGTCAGCCGGACCCGGTGTTCCATAATCCGGTAGTCATCTGCCTCGATTTCCTGCAGCAGGGTCCGGTAGATGGCGGCCATGATCAGGCCGCTGCGTTGTGCTTCACGGTCGTTGTCCGGCAGGTAGTCGATGGCACGCCGGTAATAGTCGTGTGCGCGTTGTGCCTGGTGGTGGCACAGGTCACGCATTCCGTCACCCGGTTTGAGGCTGAGCAGGTCGTGCGGGTTGACCCTGTATTCAAGCATTTCATCGAGCGGCAGGTAAATCCGGCCACGTTCCGCGTCCTCGCGCACGTCGCGGAGAATATTCGTCAGCTGGAACGCCGTACCCAGTGTTTCGGCATACTTGAGGGTGTGACGGTCCTGGTAGCCAAAGATTTCCGCCGACAGCAGGCCGACCACGCCGGCTACCCGGTGGCAGTACAGGGCGAGATCCGAAAATGTCTCGTAGCGGGTGTTGTCGAGGTCCATCTCCATGCCATCGATGATCTCCTGGAAATATTCGATGGGCAGGTTGCGTGACTGAACGGATTGCAGCAGGGCACAGGTCACCGGGTGGGTCGGGTTGCCGTTGAAGCAGCGTTCGATTTCACTGCGCCACCAGTCCAGCTTGGTACGTGCCACGCCGGCATCGGAACATTCATCCACCACGTCATCGACTTCGCGGCAGAAGGCGTACAGAGCGGTGATCGCCTGGCGCTGTTCGGGGGGCAGAAACAGGAAGCTGTAATAGAAGCTCGAGCCGCTCGTGGCGGCTTTTTCCTGACAGTATCGGTCGGGTGACATGGTGTCCTGCTGGTGGCCCTGGTCAGTGAGGAGCGCAAATTCTAACTGCTTTGCCGGCCCAGTGAAATGCGCGTGTTCAGTGAGTCGAAAAACCCTGTCGGATCGCGGAAAACAGGATGCCGGCCCTTTCTTTCCGGTCCAGCCGGGGGCGTGAGAAGACATCCTCCCGGGCATGCAGTTTTTCCAGCACCCGTGCCCCCCCGAGGATGATGGTGCGCAGTTCCAGGCCAAAGCGTCCACCCAGCTGCAGTCCCAGCGGGCTGCCGGCGCGCAGCAGTTTGTCGGCACGGCGGATCTGGAAGCGGACCAGTTCTTTCAGCTCGAAACTGTTCAGCCGGTCACGAATAGCGTCCTCGCTGACGGCAAAACGCTGCATTTCATCCTGCGGCAGGTAAATCCGCCCGTTTTCTTCGTAGTCCTGGCCGATGTCCTGTAAAAAGTTGATCAGTTGCAGTGCACTGCAAATGGCATCAGACAGTGCAAGTTTGCGTTCGTCTGCCTGCCGGTTGAGGTGCAGCAGCAGGCGCCCGACCGGGTTGGCCGAGCGCCGGCAATAGTCCATGACGTCACCGAAGTTCGCGTAGCGTTTACAGCTGACATCCTGGCGAAAGGCACTGAGC
>JALVCM010000359.1 GCA_027010005.1 Thiohalobacter sp. | reverse complement strand
CAGAGATTGCTTCGCTGCGCTCGCAATGACGGGGTGGTGGTGGGGGGGAGGGGTGGGGAGGAGGGGGATCATGTTGCTGACTGCCGTCTGGATGGCAGGCCGTACCAGAGGAACAGGGCCAGCAACAGCAGCCCCAGTTGCAGGGCAAGGCCCTGCAAATTGGGGTAGATACCCAGCAAGTCAAAGCGCGGGAAGTTGACCGGGGTGACTGGAATGTAGCCGGCCTCCTGCAGGGCTGCCACGCCCTTGCCGGCGAAGATCACGGCCAGCACAAACATCAGGATGCCGGTGACGCTGAAGAACTGGCGCAGCGGCAGACGCATGCTGTAGCGCATTACGATCCAGCCGAGCACAACCAGCACGCCAACGGCGGTACCGAAGCCGCCCAGCGCCATGCTCTTGCCCGCCTCGTCGGTCTGCGCCCACAACGCCTGGTAGAACAGGATGGTTTCGAACACTTCCCGGTACACGGTAATAAAAGACAGGCCGGACAGACCCCACAGGGCCCCTGCACTGAGCGCCTTGCGCACATTGTGCTCGATGAACTGCCGCCACTGTGCTGCATTGGTCTTGTCGTGTAACCAGAAACCGACGTAGAACAGTACCGCGGTCGCCGTCAGTGCCGCCACGCCCTCGGTAATCTCGCGGCTGGCACCACTGATCTCGATCAGCGAGACCGAGGCCCACCAGGTCAGGAAACCGACGGCCAGTGCCCCGATCCAGCCAAAATGCAGGTAGCGCATGTTGTTGCGGTGTTCGGTCTTGACCAGGAAGGCCGCCAGTGCGGCAACCACCAGCAAGGCTTCCAGCCCCTCGCGCACCAGGATAAAGAAGGCGCTGGCAAATGCGGCCGTACCCGACAGGCTGCGTCCACTCAATCGCCGGGCCGCGAGCTCGAGTTTGCCCTTGATGTCGATGACCGCAAGCTCAAGCTCATCGGCCGGCACATCTTTGCGGATCTGGTTGCGCAAGGTTGTCATGGCGTGCTCGATGTCCAGCCGCAGTTCGCCATCGACGGCATTGAGTCCCTGCTCGACCAGTTCAAAGCCTTCCAGGTAGGCCTCTACAGCCAGACGGTAGGCCTTGTCGTGGTCACCGGCCTTGTAGGCGGCCACCACATCGTCCAGCCGGTGCAGGGAAAACTCCAGCGGTGAGCGGTTGGAAAACAGTGCCGCCGGGTTGGCACGCAGGTAGGCCATCATCTCACCACCGGCGGGGCCGAACTGGCGCTCGGCCTCGGCCGGGGTCAGGACAGTGAGCTTGCGAATATCCTGCAGGGGTGCCAGCTTCGGGTCTGAGAAATTGGCCGCGGAGCCACTTCGTTCCTTGCCACTGATGGCCAGTTGCCCGACATAGAACGCAAGCGACCAGCGATCATCGGCGGACATTTCATGGAAAGGCGTCATGGCGGTATCCGGCACACCCTGGGTAATGGTGTTGTAGAGACCGTAAAGGTTGCGCTGGGCATAGCGCTTGCGATCGGTAAAGTCGATCGGGGGGGGCTGCATGGTGTTCGCCATCGGCCCGTCCCCGGCACCCGTCGTCCCGTGGCAACTGGCGCAATTTTCACTGTACAGCTGTGCGCCACGCAGCAGGTCCGGTGTCTTGCGTGGCACCACGGTGACCTTGTACCCGTTAATAATGGCCGCACGCATCTCACTGGTCAGGTTACGGATTTCTGCCGGATCGGCCTTTGCCGAAACACGTTCGGCGAGCCGGGCCGCCTGATCTGCCAGCGTACCCCGTACTGCCCCCTCAGGCAGATCAGCGACCTGTTGCACAATACCCTGGGTAAAATCCTGCATTTCCTCGAACTCGCCGGGATTAATGACCTCTCCCGCGCGGACGGCCTCGCCGTAATCGACACCGACATAATCGATCAGCTGGAGCAGTTGCTGGATATCGCCCGCACGGGACAGTGAGGAAAAAACCAGGAGTGACAGAACAAGAACAACGCGTTTCATAAGGGACACAGACAATCCAGAGGAAATTAGGCGTTAAATTATAATGATTCGCATTTAGATTGCAAACAGCCTGAAAATTATCAGGGCAATTGCGGTACCCGGTTTTACTTGTTCACCCACACCGAATGGACATTCACAAACTCCCGGATACCGTGGATAGACAACTCGCGCCCGTAGCCGGAATTGCGGATACCACCAAATGGCATGCGCGGGTCGGATTTGGACATCTCATTTACAAAGGCGGCGCCAGACTGGATTTCATCCGCTGCAATCCGCTCGCCGCGCGCCAGATCTTCGGTCCAGACCGCACCGGCGAGACCAAAGTCCGTGCAGTTGGCCACCTTGATCGCCTC
>JALVCM010000358.1 GCA_027010005.1 Thiohalobacter sp. | reverse complement strand
CCACTGTAAGGCACTGCCTGCACCATTGACGGTCCCTTCGAGTAACCATTCCGCCGTGTCTGGATCACTGAACGAGAGGCTGCGGAGAAGCTCCGGTTCATCCTTGCCCGGGGGTTGCCTTGCCAGAATAAATGCACCGCTGCCCAGGTTAATCAGGGCACCATCCTGCCTATCGATACGGTGGCTGTGCCACGCGGCATTCTGGTCGCCACAAACAGCTGTCAGCGGGATGCCATATCCATCAAGCAGGCCATAGTGACTGATAACCGGCTGGCAGGCAGGCAGTCGTTCAGGGGGGAGCCTGAACCAGTCGCAAAGCCGCTGTGACCAGTCCAGGGTGTCGACATCCATCAGCTGCATGCGCTGGGCATTGGTATGATCGACACTGTGCCCCTCTCCAGTGAGGTGAGTCAGTAAGAAGCTTGCCAGTGGCCCGAGCCGCAGTTCCGGTTCATCGGCCAGCAGCTGGAACAACCAGTGCAGCTTGCTGGCCCCGTAGTGGGGTGACAGTGGCAGGCCGGACTGTTCGCGGATATCTGTCGCATGGTCCCGTAATGCAGCGACGAGCGGGGCTGCGCGCGTGTCCTGCCAGCTGATAGCAGCAGACAGGGGCGCGCCATTCGCCTGCCATGCCAGTACAGTGGAACGCTGGGTGGTAAGGCCACACGCGCGGATATGGTTGCGTTCGGCGGGAGGCAGGAAGCGTACCGTCTGCGCAATGGCTTCACGCACTGATTCCAGAATTTCGCCGGGATCCTGTTCTGCCCGATTGGCTTGCGGCCGCCTGAGGGTAACCGGAACGTGATGACTTGCAATACGCCTGCCGTGTGAATCAAACAGCAGTGCCCGGCTGGCGTGAGTTCCCTGGTCAATGGCAAGTACATAGTCCATGGCCTCTAAAGATAACGCCAATGGCTTGAATGCAGAAGGGGTGAGGCGTACAAAGCAGGCCAGTGACCACATTTGGAGTATATATCTTGGACGAGGATTTTAAACTGCATCCCCGCCTGGCGGCAGATTGCATTACGGTTGGTCGCTTGCCCCTGTGCCAGTTACTGTTGCTGAATGATGCACGTTACCCCTGGTTTGTGCTGGTCCCGATGCAAGCCGGTGTGACTGAGGTGTTTGAACTTAATGAAACAGCACAGCAGCAATTGTGGCGTGAATCGGCACAACTCTCACGTTACCTGAAAAACATCTGTGCGGCAGACAAGATCAATATCGGTGCACTGGGAAATCTGGTGCCACAACTGCATGTACATCATATTGCGCGTTATGTGGATGATCCCGCGTGGCCCGGCCCGGTATGGGGACATAGCGCCGCGGTACCCTATGATAAAGCAGGCCTGCAACAAAGGCTGGATTCAGTACGCAGCTGGTTTGCAGATGAACTGTCGGCGGTATAACCCGGAGTGATGAGAAGCTGCGCCAGCAGGAATAAATTGACACGGTAAAAAATCAAATAATCCGGCAACGGAGCGGGTATGTCTACCGCAGTAGTGCTTTTTTGCTTGCACAATAAATACGAATCATTATCATTAGCATCTAATCCGATGATGTGGTGGCCCGGCTCTCCTGGCCTGCCATCCTGTATTTGAAGGGGAAGACGTGTGAAGTATCCACCGTGTGTTAAGTCAACAGTCATGCCGGTACTGGCTGGTGTGCTGGGGTTTTCCGTGGTCAGCGGGGTATCAGCAGATGGGTTGAACAAGGTGCAAAAGCTTGGGCGGCTGCTTTACAGCGATACCAGTCTGTCACTGGAGCGTAACCAGTCCTGTGCTTCGTGCCATACCCTGAAACGTGTAAAGGTACTGACGGAGGTGCGCCCGGGAAAATATAAAACGAGAAAACAGCCGGCAGTAGCATTTGCTGACCCGGACAACATCCGGAATGGTACACCCGTATCTGATGGATCGGTCGAAGGGCATTCTGGCTCGTTGAATGCACCGAGTGCAGGGTATGCTGCATTTAGTCCGTTTTTTCACTGGGACGCAAATGAGGGACTCTACGTTGGCGGACAGTTCTGGAACGGACGTGCCGATACACTTGCTGATCAGGCTGCCGGGCCACCACTCAATCCGGCAGAGATGGCGATGCCCAGTCGGTGGGCGGTCGTGACACGACTCAAGGAGAATCCACGCTACATAAAACTCTTCAGAAAGCTTTACCAGATTGATCTTGACCAGATTCCAGCCTATGAGCAGGCGCCTGAAGGTTTGATGCCACCCCCCGGCGTGTCTGCCGCCTATACTGCGATGACACGCTCGATTGCCGAGTTTGAGAAGAGTCGACGCTTCAACCGTTTTGATTCCAGGTTT
>JALVCM010000357.1 GCA_027010005.1 Thiohalobacter sp. | reverse complement strand
GTGATAACTTCAGATAATTTGTAGAGTGAGGCGAGATCAGTTTGTCGGGGAGGCGACTCCTCTCACTGGCTCCATATAAGCAGAGGCTTCCTATAAGCACGACCATACCAGGTCCCTTTGCCTTTACCGTGCTGCGATAGATGCCGCTTTGCAACAAGCAATTGTAAGTGCTTTTTGACAGTGTTGCGGTTCGCCCCCGTGATCTTGACAATCTGTCTTACCGTCAGCCGCCCATGCTCTGTTACAAGTTCCAGGATCTGGGCGGACAACTCCGGGAGCCTGGCGATGAGTATCTGCTCGCGCTCTATCCTGGCTTCAAGGCGCTGCTTTTGTTTTTGCAGCGTCCGCAGAAAATACAGTATCCAGGGCTGCCATTCCGGCGCATCACTGCGAATGGTGCCTTGCGTGTTCCGCAATGCCAGGTAATAGCTTTCCTTTGAATGCTCGATCACGTTTTCAAGCGAGCTGTAAGGGACATAGGCATAGCCGCTTTTCAGCAACAGTAGCATTGTGAGTACGTGGGATAACCTGCCATTGCCATCCTGAAAAGGGTGTATTTCCAGGAACACAATGGTGAATATCGCAATGACAAGCAGCGGGTGGAGGTCTCGTGTCTTTAAGGTGTCTTTAGTCCAGTCGATAAGCTCTGTCATCAGGCGCGGTGTATCGAATGCGCTGACATTGTTCGGGTTTGTCTTGTAGTTTCCCCGGTGATGTTCATCCTTGGTACTGTAGGCAAGCAGATCACGATGCAACTGCCTGATGTGGTTCTCCGACAGGTCGATAGCATCTGCGTGGCTGTACACTGTGCTCATTACATCAGCATATCCCGCGGCTTCCTGTTCGTCTCGCGTATCAAACTGCCTGATCTCGATATTATTCAGTAGCCGGGTAACTTCCTGGTCGGAGAGCCTGCTCCCCTCGATGCGGGTCGACGAGCCGATGCTCTCGATTGTCGCAACCCGGCGCAAGCCGGAAAGGCGCTCCGGCGCCAGTGTGCCAAGCGCCCTCCAGGCACCCTTGAACTCATCCAGCTCTGCGACCAGCGCGAGGATTTCCGGGGTGATTTCGATCGTGTCCGTGTTCAGACTCATATCCAAATATATATCCAAAAATATCCAAAAAACAGGTTATGGCCACAAATATCCGTAAAATTAGCCAAAAATTTCCATAATTCGCTGTATCGCATAACCTCGCAGGAGAGCCAAATGGTGCCTGTTATTCGCCTGAACGACACCACCTTCGTTGATCTCAAAATAATCTCAACATGGATCGGGGCCAAAACGTCATCAGAGGCTATAGCTGTGATTGTCCGTGAAAAGAGGGAGGCGCTCGACCTGGAACAAGACCTTGACGATGGAGCCTTGATAGTTGAAAAAAACACCGGCTTCATTTCCCACGCAATAGCCAATCCACTTTGACCTGCGTCAAGGTGACGCGAGCGCCACAGTAATAGCATGCCATTCCGTCAGTCAGACGGATTTGTCATATGGGGTTATCCAGCGAACACAAAAACACCGAGGCAAGGTTGCCCGAGGTTTTCGAGCCCTGTTGCGGCCTGTATCCCGGGATGGCTTCATTTACCCGTGAGTTTGATGAGACAGATTACCGGGAATGGGTATCACGCAGTAATGGCGATCCCGTTCCGGCGCCATTGATCCTGGTGGTGCAGAACAGTGTGGCGGCCGATCCGTCGGCGGATGGTAACAGCGCGGCACAAACATTGCCGTGGTACTCAGCCATTACGCGGGAAATACAACTCCAGGGTGCGTTGTTCGACAGGGACAGGCCACTGGAGGGTGTTGTCTTCTCACCGGGTATAACGACGGGTTGCAGTAATGATGCCCTGTATGAATTTTCCGACACTATCCAGAATGCTTTCAGTACAACGCCGGCTGCCTTTGCCCGCTGGTGTGCCTGTTTCGGGAAAAACCGGCCTGACATGTCCCGTTTGCAGCTGTTGCGTGTGCTGGGCTTCAGTAAGGTTCGGCTATGTATCGAGCTGTCTTCTGCCGGTCAGGATGGCGACGGGTCGCGCAGGGAAATTGAACAGTCGCAGCAGTTACTGCAGGACATAAGAGGCCTGGGTTACCGTTCCCTGGCAGTAGACCTGATGCTGCCGGCTGATGCAGATACCTGGTTGATCGACAGGGTAGAGCGCTTGCTGGCTGAAACCGGCGTGCAATGTGTCAGACTGATCACAACAAGTGGGCAGGGTGCAGACCCTTCAGGTCGACTGCTGTCGGTGTTCCGTACGGGCATCATGCAGGGCCTGGGATACCGGCACCTTGGTCTGGACTGGTACGTTAGTGAATCCGAACCTT
>JALVCM010000356.1 GCA_027010005.1 Thiohalobacter sp. | reverse complement strand
TTCTGCGCGACAAACACAAGGGTGCAAATGTCGATGTCACGGTGTTGACCCGACAGAACATGTCCGAGCTGGGGCGCTTTGCGGTCACGGAAAATATCACCGAGGTGGGCGCCTTCAAGACACCGACGTTGCGTAACATCGACAAGACAGCGCCCTATATGCACGACGGCAGCCTGGAGACCCTGGCCGACGTGGTGGACTTCTACAACAACGGCGGCCGGGTAAAGGAAACCGACCCGGTGTCCGGTTTCCTGAGTGGTGGCATCCGTCCGCTCGACCTGGACGACGGGGAAAAAAGTGATCTCGTCGAATTCATGAAAGCACTGACCAGTCCTGACCTGGACCGTTTCACAAAACGTTGAGGAGAACGTCATGAGCAACAACAGTCGTCGAAAGTTTTTAAAGCAGAGTGGCGCACTGCTGGCCGCCAGCACGCTCCCGCTCACCATGGTGGAGCTGGCGTTCGGCAAGGGCAGTGAAGACAGGTTTACGTTTGCCTATATTTCCGATTCACACATTACCCAGATCAAGGGCAACCGGTTTGTACGTAACTGGGACCGCGGCCTGATCCGTGCCGTGGCAGAAGCCAACCTGCTGGACCCGCGCCCGGACTTTGTGTTTTACGGGGGCGACATCGCCCAGCTGGGCAAACCGGAAGAAATCGACCATGGTCTGGAGATTCTGGGTGCGCTGCGCGGCAAGACGCACTACGTCATGGGTGAGCACGACTACTACGTCGATCTCGGTGACTACTGGCGCAAACAGCTGGGCCCGGACCATTACAGCTTCGACCACAAGGGCGTGCATTTCGTGGTACTGAACAGCATCCTCACCCACGAAAGCTGGATGCACGGGAAGTGGGCGTCCGGCATGGACCGCATGAAACAGATGGCGCGTCTGGATAACCCGAACGGTCAGCCGTTCATGGTCGGTGATGCGCAGCGCGCGTGGCTGAAGAAAGACCTGGCCGGTATCAGCAAGGACACGCCGGTGGTGGTGTTCTCCCACTCGCCGTTGCAGAAGATCTACAAGGGCTGGAACTTCTGGACCGACGATGCCGAACAGGTACAGGCGCTGCTCAAGCCATTCGACAAGGTTACGGTGCTGTACGGCCACGTACACCAGATCCAGACCAACCAGATCGGCAACATCAGCTTCCATTCCGCGATGGCGACGGCATGGCCCTGGCCCTATCCATCAACCTACCGGCAAAAGGCCAGTTACCTGCCCAAGCTCACGGTCAATATGAATCGGGCAGACCCGTTCTTCGAACGCGATGCAACCGGCTGGCAGTTTATCGATGTGCACAGTGGCCGGGCCGATGTGAACTATATTCTGCCCGACAACACCAACCGCAAGGTTGTGTACGACGGGAAGGCCGGTCACCCGGTGGATACGAAGTACCAGGATCCGGCCAGCCGTATTCCACCGCAGAAGCACTTTTGAGGGAGACACTATGATGAACAGAAAAATCTATCGTGCCTTTGTCGTGGTTGCGTCCATGCTGGCCATGACGCAGGTGTCATCCACACAGGCGGACGAGTTTACCGATGAAGATCTTGCCCGCTGGCAACAGGAATACATGGCCGTTGTCGACAAGGGTGAAAAACTGTTTCACGGTGGCCTGTCCAGCAACAATACCGTGTCCTGTGATCAGTGCCACCCCAATGCCAGCAACACCCACCCGGAGACCTACCCGAAGTTCCAGCAACAGCTGGGCCGTGTTGCCGAATTGTGGGAGATGATCAACTGGTGCATCGAGAATCCGCTGGAAAGCGCTCCACTGGCTGCCGATGATCCGCGCATGATCGCCCTGCAGGCCTACATTGCCGAGGAACGCCGGGGTGCAGTACTGGAGCCGGGGAAACACTAGGCAATCCCGATACGTCTACTTGACTGTCATCCCGGCGTATGCCGGGATCCAGTGGTGTTGATGTTATGGATACCGGCCTGCGCCGGTATGACGGGGACACCGGTATAACGGGGGCGCCGCTATAACGGGGTAATCAGAGGTTGGCCGCGTAGATGTGCACTCATCGCTAGAGCCGGCACCCGCTGTCGACTATGATGCGTCAGGTGATATCTCCATTTACCCGGTCTGCCCGATGAACCTGTTCGACAAACTGCACATGCGACTGCGTTTCCGTCGTTACCGCCAGCGCAAGGAAGCTGCTGAAATCCGTTTCTTGCAGTCACTGCCGCTCAGTGGGCGGACGGTCATTGATATCGGCGCCAACAAGGGTGTGTACAGTTACTGGTTGTCACAGGCTGTCGGGCCACAGGGCAGGGTGATTGCCTTCGAGCCACAGCCCGAGCTGGAAAAACACCTGCAG
>JALVCM010000355.1 GCA_027010005.1 Thiohalobacter sp. | reverse complement strand
TGCTCAGGGTGTCGGCAGCAGGCCTCCACCTGCCATCCCTGTGTTGCATACTGGTGTACGAGTTCCAGGCCGATGCCGCGGTTGCTGCCGGTGATGAGGATGGTTTCAGTCATTGCGGTGTCCCGTAAAGTTACCTGGCCACCGATGATACATTCAACTGAACGAAGATGCCTTGAGTACTATTGGAAAATCCAACACACTCTATGCATGCATGCTGATACTCTCCGGCGTTTCCAAACGCCATAACAACATCCTGGCCCTGGCGTCAGCCAATCTCCGGATTTCGGCTGGCGAGACCACGGTGCTCATCGGATATTTGGGGTCAGAGTAACAATACACAGCGGCCTGGCTGGAGTTTTTACTCTGACCCCAATTATTCCAATTATTCTTCCATGTGGCATCGGGAGTTATACGTATCTGATGCAACAGTGTCATTCTCTCCCGCTACACGATAGGTCTGGCCCGCACCCGTATTGTTCCCGCAATTCAGTGAGGCCTGTTCGTGTACCTGGAGACCGGTGGATAGTTTATCAAGCAGCGGCGCTATGGATGCACCAATGTCTACCTGAGGCTTTGATGCTGTCAGGTTCTCCCGGGTTTCCCTCTCCGCAATTTCAGCTGTTGCCTGTGAGAAAGCGACGGGTAGTGAGTATTCACTCTGCAACTGGTGTTTAAGTAGCGCCTCTCCAAAATAGGTGAAATCATTTTCATTGCTGCATCCAAAAGACTTCCGGTCCGGGGCTGCCGCGGTTGCAATGGCGGTATAGTCGTTTTTCAATGGCTCGACAAAACCTCCTGAGTAGCAGGAAGAAATCATCACCACCCGCCATTTGATCCCCGAATCATCGAGATAGGTTCGCAGCATGGCCGGTGTAATATCATTCAGGGGCAGGGGCCAGAAGCTCATTGTAAACTCGTGATTGCTTGAGCCATGACTGGTCATGTAAAGAACAAGCACATCTTCATCCTTGTTCATCACAGATCCTATATATTGAAGGGTTTTTTCGAGATTGGTAGAGGTTGCCAGGGGGGAGTCGCTATAGGTGCTAAGGTGATTGATCAAATTAATGGAGCGTCCTTCCGTGCCAAAACGCTGGTCAAAGAGGTTCTTCGCAAACCTGGTTTCTTTCAGGAACACATCCTGCAGGGCATAACCACCGATACCCACAAAATACACATCGACAACCCCCGGGCGTTCGGGCTGTAGCGTTGAAAGATCCTGATCCAGCAGTTCCGGTTGTGAAAACAGCATGCGTTCGGCATCCAGCTCGCGATAAGCCTTATACGCATCATCCAGTGTCTCTGTTTCGCCGGGGTACCAGAAGGATGTGCTTGCGGCAAGGTACCAGACCGGTACGATCCAGGTGAAAAGCATTGCAAAAAATGACAGCGGCACCTTGAAAGAAAGCGACCCGTGGATGGTGCGAATACACCAGAAGATGACCACAAACAGCCATAACAGGTAGCCGCCCCAGATCCACCAATAGGTTGAGGTATCGATATGGTCAATTACTGCGAATTCGATGACACGCCATGCCAGGGTAAAAATCAGCCCCGTGCTCAGGAGTAAAATACTCAGATCAATGGTTATCGGACGGTGTAAAATGAAGCGCGCTATGATATGGGTTGATAACAACAGCATGGCGACGCTGAAACCTTCCGCAGTGAAAGCATATATATTGAAGGAAGGATCCGGCAAATTGACCCAATAGCCGCTTATAATCGACACGGCGATACTTGAAAAGATCAACAGAATCATCTGTTCGGGTGAAAACCGGAAGTTTTCAGGCCCGGACTTCTTCAGGCGGCACAGTCCAATGCCGCCCCGAAGGTTTGTGATCAAGTTCTCAAAAGCATTACTCATATCGGTAAGCCCCGGATTATTTTTGGTTTTTCACCAAGTGTCGGCCAGATTGGGTTATCTGGTTAGTTTCGGCCGACTCAGAGCGGGACTTAAGTATTCGGGCGTGGGGATTATGCAGCCTTCGATGTCTTAGCTGGTGATGGAGTTTTGTCACAGACCCCTCTAATTTCGGCCTAAAGAAACTATGGTGCTTGACGCCATATATAGTTATGGTGTAAGAGACCATATGAACGCAGGGCTGGTCGAAGATTTTCGCAACGACTGTGTCCGACTGGCGGGCTGGGAGTGGTGACCATGAAACGTATTGAAATTGAGATCATGCGCTCCAGCGATGCGCTGAAAGCAGCCGTAAATACCTGGCACAAAGCCAAATCTGGCAAGCAGATAACGCCGCGCATTTCCTTCGGCAGTATCAAGGACCTGTTCTCAGCCATTACGGAGAAGCGCCTTGAACTTCTGCGTCACGTGGC
>JALVCM010000354.1 GCA_027010005.1 Thiohalobacter sp. | reverse complement strand
GACGCCCGCTTTTCAACACAAGGTTTTTCACAGACAGGCGCGCCAGGACGGCGCAGGGAAGAGGCGCGGAGTCTTGCCTCTGAAATTGCGACAAGTCCGGGGTACCACCGTGGAAAGAAGAAAAGCTAAGCGCGACCAGATCATGGTCGATATCGATATTGCCCATCCGGGTGCCGGCTATTGCCATGGCCGCGTAGAAAACATCAGCCGCGGCGGCGTTTCCGTTTACCTCGATGAGGGAGAACTTCCCGCCACACAGCGTTCAGTAATTCTCAACCTGCGGGTCTGGACAGGTAACGAAACCCTGTACCGTAAAATGTACTGCCGCGTCGTCCGCCGTGATGCAGCCAGGGTGGCCATGGAGTTTGCCGAGAATGATATCGTTACCGAAGCTATTATCCATGATCTGATGTTCTACCAGAAACGCGGGAAAAAGCACGAACAGAAGAAACAGGAAGACATGGCCGCTTTTACCAGCCCCCCTGTACCCGAGCCTGCCGGCAGCTGACAGCTTAAGGAACCACCTGATCATTTCCTTTACCGTCATCCCGGCGAATGCCGGGATCCAGTGTTTTCAATAACATGGATTCCGGCATACGCCGGAATGACGAATTAATCAGGGCTTCCTTAAGTGTGCCCCTTGTACATCGTTTCAATCTGCTGTGCGTAACGTTCACAGACCTCGTTGCGTTTCAGCTTGAGTGTGGGTGTAATCAGGCCATCCTCGATCGTCCAGGGTTCCAGCTGACAGTACACGTTGTGAATCCTGGCGTAGCCGGGGAATGCGCTGATCTGTTTTGCCACACGTTCAAGAACTGCCGCATATACCCGGGAGCTGTTGCAGGCGTCGGGACTGTCGGGGTCAACACCCAGTTGCCCGGCAAAAACCTTCCATTGTTCAGGTTCCAGCACCACTAACGCGGTGAGGTACGGTCGGTTGTCACCGACCACCATGGCCTGCTCAAACAAAGGATCGGCGGTGATGGCCATTTCCATATCAGCCGGTGGAACCTTTTCACCGTTGGCCAGCACGATGATTTCCTTGAGGCGGCCGGTGATATACAGCTGGCCATTCTCCAGTTTTGCCTTGTCACCGGTGTGGAACCATCCCTCCTCGTCGATGACGTCGCGGGTCGCCTTCTCGTTGGCCCAGTACCCCAGCATGACACCGGGACTCCGTACCAGCAGTTCATCCTTGTCACCAATCCGGGCTTCGACGTCTTCCAGCAGGCAGCCGACACTGCGCGGGTCATTGTTCTCGATCGGGTTTACACTGATGACGGGGCTGGTTTCCGTGAGGCCATAGCCCTGGATCATGGGCAGCCCCAGGCCGATGAACAGTCGTGCCACCTCAAAGGGGAGCGGTGCACCACCCACCACCGCCAGCCGCATCCGGCCACCCAGTTTCTCCATCACCTTGCTGGCAACCAGTTTGTAGAGCAGGGGCCATAACAACAGCTGCGGAGTCCAGCCGGCGCGCCCCTGCTGATATTCAAAACGCCGCCACCCCGTGTTGACCGCGAGGCGGAATAGTGTACGTGCGATGGGCGATTTCTCTTCCAGGCCTGCATGTATCTTGTTATAGACACGTTCGAATATGCGTGGCACCGACATCATGATGGTTGGCCGCACAGCCAGCAGGTCTTCGCCAAGCTGGGGAATCGAGCGGTTATAGGCCACCGCAGCGCCCAGCATCATTGGCAGGTAATAACCTGCAGTGCGTTCCAGGGTATGGGACAAGGGAAGAAAAGACAGGAACAGTTCATCAGGCCCTCTTTTGACGACCTGAAGGCTGCGGTACGCATTCCACAGGATATTATGGTGGCTGAGCATGACGCCCTTGGGCCGACCGGTTGTACCCGACGTATACACAATGGTTGCCAGCGCATCGGGATCCCAGTTGACACGTACCAGTTCGGCTTCATCGGGCAGCCATTCACCGACTGTGTGTAACCGCGGATCGGGGTGGCCACTGGTGTCGATATGCTCAAGACTGATAATCCGGTTCAGAAAACCCAGCTGGTCCCAGACAGGCTGCAGCGCGTCCCAGTGTTCCTGGTGACCGATCAGGAGCACCTTGGCGCCGGCATTTTGCAGAATATAGGCGACATTCTCGGCACGGTCCTGGGTGTATAACGGCACCACCACCAGCCCGTTGGCAAGCGCCGCCTGGTCGTACATGACCCATTGCGGACAGTTTTGCATCAGCACTGCAACACGGTCACCGGGTTGCAGGTTCTCGGCAGCAAGTGCCGCCTGCCAGCGTGCTGCCAGGTGGCCGGCTTCCGACCAGCTGATATCCTTCCAGTCCTCGTCTTCCTGATCGTAGTAGCGGTAAGCAAGTGCTTGCGGAGTTTTTCTGACACGTTCAAAAAACAGCCCCGAAAGTGTGCCTGCCTGTTCCGGTGTTACCAGGTGATTTTCATTATATTTTTCCATTGTTATTCGCTCGCAGCGTTGTCACTTAAGGAAAAACCTGCCACGTCTTTCCAGCCAGGGTCTGCCTTGAAACGGATCCCGTACTGTTGTTCAAGTTGATTCAGTCGCTGGTACAGGGTATCGGCCCCGGCTGTCTCGATATAGTGCAGGGGACCACCACGGAACGGCGCAAAGCCGGTACCGTATACCATACCGCCATCCAGGTGATCGGCTTCATCAACGACCTTCTCGCGCAGGCAGGCAACCACTTCGTTGAGCATGCGCAATATCATGCGGTCGATCACTTCTTCACCGGCATGATGTACCCTCGGCCATACCGGCTTGACCGGTTTGCCTTTCCTGTAGCGGTAAAAACCCTTGCCGCTCTTGCGGCCCAGGTTACCCTGGCTGACCAGTTCACGCAGTCGCTGTGGCAACTCCACGTTGAAATGTTCGCCGAGGTTCTCGGCAACGTGCAGGCAGATATCCAGTCCGACGGTGTCGGCAAGCTCGACCGGGCCCATCGGCATACCGAATGCAACGGCCTGCCGGTCGATTTCGATGGCGGAGATTCCTTCGCTTTCCAGTTGCACGGCCTCGAGCAGGTAAGGCATGAGTATACGGTTGACAAGAAAACCCGGCGTGCTGGTCACCGGCAGCGGAAGCCGGTCGATACGGCGTGCAAATGTCGTCGCCTTCAATACGACATCGGCGTCGGTGACGTCGTCGCGGACAATTTCCACCAGCTGCATTTTTGCCACCGGGTTGAAGAAATGCAGCCCGACCAGACGTTGCGGATTTTTCAGTACACTGCGCAGTTCCCCGAGCGGGATACTCGAGGTATTGGTCGCGAGTATAGCGTCGGGTCGCATACGCGGTTCCAGTTGTTCGTATAATTGCCGCTTGGCGCTGGCGTCCTCGAATATCGCTTCGATGATTACATCGGCACGTTCAACACCCAGGCCTTTGTGATCCGGCATCAGCCGGTCCATGGCTTCCTGAACCGGGCGGGGACGCCGCAGGCGGCGCCTGAACAGGACCTGGGCACGTTTGATGGCCGGGGCGATCCGTTCCGGGGACTGGTCCTGCAGCGTGACCTGCATGCCCCGCAAGGCACACCAGGCAGCGATATCGCCACCCATAATACCGGCACCGACCACGTGTACCCGTTTCGGGTGATAGTCGGGATGGTTGCCCAGCGCTTTCAGCTTCTCCTGCAGCAGGAACACACGGATCAGATTCTGTGCCGTCGGACCGACAATCAGGCGCGCAACCGATTCAGCCTCCGCGTGCAGCATGTCACGCTCGGAGTCTGCATGTTCACGCCACAAATCAATCAGTGCCCAGGGCGCCGGGTAGTGTTCCTTGCGGGCCTTTTTGGCCACCTGGTGTTCGAACACCCGGGCCAGCAGGGGACGTACCCAGGCATGATTGGTCAGTGCCTGCAGACGGGAAGGTCTGTGTGGCGGGGGAGGGTTCATTATCAGGGTGCGTGCAGCCGTCCTGAGGTGTCTGTCCGGCAAGGCATGATCGACCAGCCCCATGCGTTTTGCCGCGCGCCCGTCAACGGTACGCCCGCTGAGCATCAGATCCATGGCGTGCAGTGCACCGACCAGCGGTGTGAGTCGTACCGAGCCGCCAAACCCCGGGTGTATGCCAAGCCGGACTTCCGGCAGTCCCAGCCGTGTTCCGCGGTCATCCCGGGCAATCCGGTATCGACACGCCAGCGACAGCTCCAGGCCACCACCCAGGCAGAAACCGTGAATCAGGGCAACGGTCGGGAAGGGAAGTGCCGCCAGCCGGTCAAACACAGCCTGGCCACGCTGAATGGCATCCAGCGCCTGGTCATAATTTTCCAGCTGTGTGAATTCACGGACGTCGGCGCCGGCAATGAATCCGTTTTTCTTGTCCGACAGGATAACCAGGCCGCGTGGCTTGCACTCGACAAGTTCCAGCAGTGTCTCGTAAAAGGTTTCCAGTACGGAAGCTGACAGGACATTGGTACCGGAACCCTGTTTATCGAAATGCAGCCAGGCAATATTATCGTCATCGATGTGCGTGTGAAGATCTGTCTTGTTGTTCATGATGCGACCCTCTCCACCAGCATGGCGCCACCCTGACCACCACCGATACACAGGCTGGCCATGCCACGCTGTGCGCCTTCGCGTTGCAGGGTTTTCAGCAGGTGCAGGACAATCCGCGCACCACTGGCACCGACCGGGTGCCCGAGCGATACGCCGCCGCCATCGACATTCAGGTGTTCCTCGTCGATGGGTGTGAAGGCGTGCCCGAGTCCCAGCTCGCTCCTGCAGTAGTCTTCATCCTGCCAGGCACGCAGGCAGGACTGCACCTGGGCGGCAAACGCCTCGTTGATTTCCCAGTAGTCGATGTCGTTGCTGTCATAACCATTACGTTCGAGAATCGGCGCCATGGCATGTACCGGTCCCAGGCCCATCTGGGCAGGGTCCAGACCCGCCCACTGGCTGTCACGTATCTGGCCGATGACCGGCAGCCCGTATTTTTCCACGGCATCTTCAGAGGCCAGGATCAGCAGGGCGGCACCATCGGTAATCTGTGCGCTGTTGCCGGCGGTAATTTTACCGAACGGGCGTTCGAATGCCGGGCGCAGTTTCGCCAGCTTTTCCAGGCTGCTGTCCTCGCGGCAACCGTCGTCAAAGCTATAGTATTTCCCGGCTTCATCGTAGATCGTTTCAATTTCGTCGAGCCGCCCCTGTTCCGCTGCCTTTGCCAGTCGCTGGTGGCTGCGCACGGCGAAGGCATCCATCTGTTCACGGCTGATATTGAATCGGTGTGCGAGAATTTCCGCGGTCTGCCCCATATTGAGTTCGACAATCGGGTCGGTGAGCCCGCACAGCAGGCCGATGACCGGTTTGAGAAAGGCCGGCCGGAACGCCAGCGCCGCCTTGAGCCTGTCGGCTGTGGTACGTGCTGAACTGAAGGTACCCAGCCAGGTTGCCATGGCCGTGCTGAACAGCAACGGTGCATGGCTCATGGCTTCTGTGCCACCCGCCAGCACCAGTTCGGAACGCCCACTGGCAATATCCTGTGCGGCACAATCGAGCGCCTGCATGCCGGAGGCGCAATTACGCTGCACCGTCCAGGCAGGGACTTTATCGCCACAGCCCAGGCGCAGTGAAATGACACGGCCGATATTCACCTCGTGCGGGGCGGCCATAACACAGCCAATAATGACCTGGTCAAAGTCTTTGGCACTGAACGGCTGGCGATAGAGCAGCGCACGACCGGCCTGAAAGGCCAAGTCGGAGGCATGAAACGGACCGGGTTTGTTTCTCGCACGCAGAAACGGTGAGCGTGCTCCGTCTACGACGTAGACTGGCCGGCCTGTGGCGAGGGGGTTGGGTTGCGCTGCCATGAGCTGTTCTTCTCCTTCCAGTAGTCGCCGGGAAATTCATCGACACCGATGACCCGTTGTCTTGCAGCGATGGCAGCGCGTACCTGCGCCGCTTCGCGTTCATCGATTACGCCGGCCGAAACCGCTTCGACCAGGCGTTGTTCGGGATCACCAGGCTCAAGTTGACCACTGCGCATGGCGTTTCGCAAGTTCGACAGTACCGGTTGTGCCGCCGTTGCGCGTTCCAGGGCAACCTCGAGCTGGTTGATGGCATCATCTTCGTCGTCTGAAATGAACAGGCCTTCAGTCAGCCGTTCACGTGCCGTACCCCAGCGCAAAACCACATTGGCAGCACGCTGGAGCAGCGCATCGTCCGGCGCGCGGTAGCTTGCACTGTAGGGAAATAATATCCACTTCAGTACACGGCCCAGTGCACGCTGTGGCAGGTTGTCGTAAACCTCGAACAGTTTTTGCTGTGCCTGGTAGAGCGCATCACGCACTGTCCATTCCAGTAATGGCCGGTCAGCCGGCTGGCGGCCTTCATCTTCAAAACGCTTCAGGGCAGCCGAGGCGATGTACATCAGACTGAGTACATCGCCAAGACGTCCGGAAATCGATTCCTTGCGTTTCAGTGCGCCGCCCAGGGTCAGCAGGGCAGCTTCTGCGGTGACGGAAAATGCGGCACTCAGGCGCGTCAGTTGCCGGTAATAACGCGCCTCTTCCCGGTCTGTTGGTGCCTGTGCAAAGCGTGCGCGGGTCAGGCCATGGAAGGTTGCACGGGCCAGGTTGCTGGTCAGCAGCCTGATGTGCCCGAACAATGCCTGGTCGAAAGCGATGACATCTTTTTTCTGCGCAGCTTCCATCTCTTTCAGCAGCCATGGATGACAACGGATTGCGCCCTGGCCAAAAATAATCAGGCTGCGGGTCAGGATGTTTGCGCCTTCCACCGTGATGGATATCGGGATGCCCTGGTACACACGTGCCAGGTAATTACGTGGCCCCATACAGATGCCGCGCCCGCCGTGTATATCCATGGCATCATCGATGACCCGGCGCATGCGTTCCGTCAGGTGATACTTGACGATGGCCGAGGCAACCGACGGTTTTTCTCCCGTATCGACGGCCAGTGTCGTGAGTCCCCGCGCTGCATCCATGGCGTAGGCATTGCCGGCTATACGGCCGAGCACTTCGGAAATACCTTCGAACTTGCCGATCGGGGTCTTGAACTGTTTGCGTACCGCCGCATAGGCGCCGCAGGTGCGCGCAGACAGCTTGCCGGCACCGGTACTGAGCGCCGGCAGTGAAATCGAGCGTCCGTCTGCCAGGCATTCCATGAGCATGCGCCAGCCTTCACCGATGCGCGCCTGCCCGCCGATGATCCAGTCCATGGGGATAAACACATCCTTGCCGCGGTTGGGGCCATTCATGAACGCCTGGTTGAGCGGGAAATGGCGACTGCCGATATCGATACCGGGTGTGTCGGTGGGGATCAGTGCCAGCGTGATACCACGTTCTTCCCGCTCACCGATCAGGTGGTCCGGGTCATATAATTTGAAGGCCAGCCCCAGCACCGTTGCCACCGGCCCCAGTGTGATATAGCGTTTTTCCCAGTTCAGACGGATACCGAGTGTTTCCTCGCCATGAAATATCTGACGACACACCACGCCACTGTCCGGCATGGCGGCGGCATCACTGCCGGCCTCGGGGCCGGTCAGGGCAAAGCAGGGAATCTCCTCACCACTTGCGAGGCGGGGGAGGTAGTGATCCTTTTGTTCCTCGGTACCATAATGCAATAACAGTTGCGCAGGCCCCAGTGAATTGGGAACCATGGTAGTGACCGCGGCGGTAATACTGCGGCTGGCAATTTTCATCACCACACTGGAGTGGCCATGTGCCGTAAACTCAAGCCCGCCATACTGCTTCGGGATAATCATACCGAAGAATCGTTGCTGCTTGAGGAACTGCCACACCGGCAGAGGAAGATCGTGCAGGTCTTCGGTAATTTTCCAGTCGTCGATCATGCGGCACAGTTCATTCACCGGGCCGTCAATAAAAGCCTGTTCCTCGGCATTCAGGACAGGCTTGTCAAAAGCCAGCAGTTTGCGCCAGTCCGGCTTGCCACTGAACAGATCGGCTTCCCACCAGGTGCTTCCCGCTTCCAGCGCTTCACGTTCCGTATCGGAAACTGATGGCATCAGTTTCCGGAACAATTGCAGAACCGGGCCACTGACAACCTTGCGGCGCAAGGCAGGTACGCCCAGCACGGCCGCAACAGGGATAAATACCAGCCATACTGGTGTTAGCAGCCATGCGCTGGCAGTATGAAAAGACGGCCAGAGCAAAAGGTAAACGCCAATGCTGCCGATCCAGGCCCAGGCCGGCGCACGCTTCGCAGCCAGTCCCCAGGCGGCAGCGATGACAAGGATGATTTCCAGTAGTGTCGCCATGATCATTCTCCTGAATCGTCAGCTGGTCTTCTCGATACCGGACGATGTCATTTCATCCGTGTCCTGTTCGTCCGACACAGAAACCGTTGTATTAGTTGCCGCTGCTGCTTCCCCGGCTGTCTGCCCGGCATCCTGTTCAGCCGCAACATCCGGTTGCATGGTGGGGACAAAGCACTCGCCGTTGTCATTACAGATCCGTCCCTTTCTGTCCCAGGGAAGTTCACGGTAGGAATGCATCTTGCCAAAGTCGAGGTGCGGGCATTTGATGATTTCAAAATAGGGTGAATAATCGAAATCACGCGGAGTAAACAACCGGGTATTGCGCGGAATCATTCGCAGAGAACCATCACGCTTTTCTTCCAGTACGGGCAGCACAGGGAATTTTACCGACGCGAATGCCGCCGCAATCATGGACGAACAAACCGAGCGGGTCGGCAGACCGGCATTGTGCTCGAACAGGCTGGAACGCCAGCGGCGTGGAATTATGCTGTAGGGCAGCAGGAAACGGGCAAGGTCCAGCAACTGGCGCAGGTCGTAGTCGAATCCAAGGTGTTGTAAAGAATATTCCAGCACCTGTTGTGCATCCTGTCGCGTCAGCCCGGTCGGGCGGCAAATTCGCAACGTGGCATTCCGGTACTTGCCCAGCGGGTTGACCACTGTGCCTTCACCGAGCCAGGCTTCGATGACCAGCTGTTCATTGGGATCACCGTCATAAAAGCTGAGTATCTTGCCACGCAGTACCGGGTCATCAATATCGTGAATCCGG
>JALVCM010000353.1 GCA_027010005.1 Thiohalobacter sp. | reverse complement strand
GCCAGCTTTAACGGTAGTGGCTATGTTGGTAACGGTGTCAAAATCGAAAGCATTGAACGCATGTTCGATCAGTTCACAGTCGACCGTCTGCGCGAGACCGGCAGTACAGCATCGCAGTATGAGACCCTGTTCCGTTTTTCCGAGCGCGTGACCAACCTGCTGGGTGATACCGAGGCAGGTCTCGGCGGTGGCCTGGAACGGTTCTTCGATGCCGTTCAAACCGTTGCGGATGACCCCGCCTCTATCCCGGCACGGCAGTTACTGTTATCAGAATCCGGTTCGCTGGTGGCACGTATCCAGAGCCTGGACGGCCAGCTCGATGCCATGAGTCGTGAAATCAATGGCAACCTCGACACGATCGTGACCGAGATCAACGGACTCAGTGCAGGTATTGCCGATGTCAACCGGAGTATTGTCGATGCCAGCAGCCAGGCCAGCAGTGCTGTTCCGAATGACCTGCTCGACAAGCGCGATGCCATGATCAACCGTTTGTCGGAACTGATTTCGGTGCGTACGGTAGAACAGGATGACGGGGCAGTGAACGTGTTTGTGGGCAGTGGCCAGGCACTGGTGACCCGTTTCCTGGACTCCCCGTTACAGGTACAGCGTAATGATTTCGATGCCAGCCGGGCCGAGATCGCGATCGTCAGTGGCGGTGTTTCAGCGGTCATTACCAACAATCTGACCGGCGGCCAGCTCGGCGCTGTGCTTGATTTTCGTGATCAGGTGCTGGATCCGGCCCGGAATTCACTGGGGCGTATTGCCATCAGCCTGGCCACGGCATTCAATCTCCAGAGCACGGCGGGCATGGATCTTGACGGTGCCGCCGGGACGGACTATTTTTCCGTGACTACACCGGTGGCAGTAGCCAGTCTCAATAATACCGGCACAGCGACAGTCACGGCATCCTTCGATACAGCCAATATCAGCAGCCTGACCACGGAAGATTACACCCTGACGTTTGATGGTGCCGCCTGGCAACTGAGTCGCGTCAGTGATGGCCAGGCTGTAACCATGACCGGTACGGGGACAGCGGTAGATCCTTTTTTGTTCGACGGACTCAGTGTCGAAGTGACAGCGGGTGCGGTGGCCGGTGACCGTTTCCAGATCCGTCCCACACGCAGCGGTGCAGCGGGGATGGGCCTGCTGATCAGCAATCCGCGTGAAATTGCCGCGGCGGCACCAGCCGCCGGCCCGGCCCCGGGTGATAACAGCAATGCCCTGTTACTGGCGGGTTTGCAGACATCACTGACCATGGAAAACGGCAGCACCAGTTTCCAGGGTGCCTACAGCCAGCTGATTGGCCAGTTGGGTACCCAGACCCGCAGTGCTGAAATAACCGCCAGGGCACAGTCGGCGTTACATGAACAGGCACAGGAATCCCGCGATGCCCTGTCGGGTGTCAACCTTGATGAGGAAGCTGCTGACCTGATTCGTTTCCAGCAGGCCTACCAGGCCATTGCACAGGTCATCTCGGTGGCCGATACAACCTTTCAGACCTTGTTGAGCGCGGTGGGGAGATAAGCATGCGTATCGGTACCTTGCAAATGTTTCGCCAGGGCGTGAACGCCATACTCGACCAGCAGACGACATTGTTTAAAACACAAAACCAGCTATCCACAGGTAAGCGTATCAACAGTCCCGCCGATGATCCGACTGTGGCGGCCCAGCTGGTCAGCCTGTCAGAATCAGCCAAAACCACGACACAGTACCAGAACAATATTCTTGCCGCACGTACCCGACTGGAGCTTGAAGATGCTGCACTCGGATCAGTCGGGGATGCCCTGCAACGGGCCAGGGAACTGGCTGTAGCAGGTCTGAATGACACCAATGGCCCGGAACAGCGCACGGCCATGGCGGCTGAAATCCGCCAGCTTGGCGAAGAAATCATGAGCCTGGCCAACCGCAAGGACGGCAATGCACAGTTCATGTTTGCCGGTTACCAGGTATTGACACTCCCTTTCAGTGAAACCGCACCGGGGGTTTTTTCCTATGCCGGTGATACGGGCCAGCGCCAGATCCAGATCGGTGCGTCACGGCAGATTGCCGATGGCGATTCCGGGCAGGCGGTGTTCCTCGATATACCGGATGGCGGAGGGGGGTTCGAGAGTGTTTTTACAACCATCGAAACACTGGCGAGTGACCTGGAGGCCAATGCGCCCAATGGCAGCAGCCTGCTCCAGATAGACCGGGCCATCGATCACTTACTGGAGATCAGGGCAACATCCGGTGCACGGCTGAATGCGCTGGACAGTCAGCGGGTCATCAACCAGAATCTGCTCGACCAGCTTGAGCAAACCCGCTCCGAGATAGAGGATCTTGATTATGCGGAAGCTGC
>JALVCM010000352.1 GCA_027010005.1 Thiohalobacter sp. | reverse complement strand
GAAGCTGCGTTGATCTCCCAGTAGGCCTCGAAACCCCGGAAGTGGTCGATACGCATCAGGTCGAACAATTCCAGCTGGGTATGAATACGTTCCAGCCACCAGCGATAGCCATCGTCTGCGAGCGCCTTCCAGTCATAGTGCGGGTTACCCCAGCGCTGGCCGGTTTCCGAGAAGTAATCCGGCGGGACACCGGCGACCACTTTCAGGCCGCCCTGCTCGTCCAGCTCGAACCACTGGCGACTGGCCCACACCTCCGCACTGTCGTAGGCCACAAATATGGGAATATCGCCAAACAGCAATACGCCGTGTTCATTGGCATAGTGACGCAGGTCCAGCCATTGCCGGAAGAACAGGAACTGTTCAAACTGCACCTGCTCTATCGCACTGGCAAGTCGTCTGCGCGCTTCTTCCAGTGCAGCAGGGTCACGGTTACGCAGGGGGCCGGGCCAGTCGAACCAGGCAAGACCATTAAATTCGTCACGCAGGGCCTGGTAAAGGGCGAAATTGTCGAGCCAGTTGGCGTGCTGTTCAATGAAAGCCTCCAGCCCGGAGCGCAGTTCATCATCGGCATGGCGCTGGAAACCATTATGCGCAGCGATCAGGCGCGCCTTGCGCTGAACCGCAATATCCTGCCGGGGATCGAGGCTGGCATCGTCCAGCCAGCCCGCCTCGACCAGGCGCTGCAGGCTGATCAGCCGGGTGTTCCCGGCGTGCACGGAAAAGCACTGGTAGGGAGACAGATCACTGTGTGTCGGACCCAGCGGCAACATCTGCCACAGCCCGACATTGCAGTCCGCCAGAAAGTCTACAAAACGGTAAGCCTCTATACCTAGCTCACCATTACCAACACTGCCGGGTAATGAAGTCGGGTGCAGCAGTATGCCGGCACGCCGACGTTCAAATGGATCCATATTCACCGCCTCCCTGCGGTTTTTAGTCACGCGCCTGCCCGTGACGCATCACGCCACCCAGGCTGGGCCGGCCGGTACCACGCGCAAAGGTGTGCGCAAGATACTCCGGCGCCTCCTCCCCGATCAACTGGTACAGGTTGGAAAGATGCATACGAAACAGGCTTTCAAAATCACTGACCGAGTCAGCCGGGTTGTAGTCACCGAACCACCAGAACCAGTCGGAACCTTCACAAATCGCCAGTTGAAGCTCTGCGGCGACGATCTGGTCACTGTCGAGCTTGCCGGAAGCACAGGCCTTGTCAAAGACACGCTTGGCATCGCCGAGCATATCCCAGCCACGGTTCTTGTCACGGTCACCGATCCAGGTGGAAAAGGTGCCGTACACCCAGGAACCGCTCACCATGTCGGACAATGAACCGATCTCTATGCCGTCATCGAGACATTCGGTGAAGGTCGACAGCCTGAGCGTGGGGTGTGCTGCCAGTGTCTTGTACAAGCCACGCAGAAAATAGTAGCCGTTCTCGGGGAAGTGCTCCCAGGCATTCTCACCGTCGAGGATGATCGGCAGTGCCAGCTTGCGCCCGGCATTGGCTTTGGCGATTTCCTCAAGGTGATGCACAAAATTGGCGACAGCATCATCGGCATGCCAGGTGGAATATTCGAAACCGATCTTGTCGGAAAGGTTGTCGTCACGGAAGAAACACGCCAGCTTGCCCTTGCCGACCCGGTAACCCCTGAGCACAGCATCGGCGGCGGCTGCCGCCTCCTCACCGTCACTTTTACGCAGGCTGTTACGCAACACTGTCTCACCGCTGGCGGCCCAGCGGAAACCGTGCTTCTCCAGCAGCGCCAGCGTGGGGCCACTGACACTGCCTTCCGAGGGCCAGCAACCGGTCGGTTTACGCTGAAAATACTGCTCAAAAACATTGAAACCTTCGCGGATATGCCAGTTGACCCGTTTCTCGCCACCCGGGTAAGCACTGAGTTCCGGTAACTCGGCATCCGGCATGGCTTCGCGCGCACTGTTGATATCGAGAAGCAGTGGCATGATGGGGTGAGCATAGGGTGTCATCGATAACTCTACCTGGCCACGATCGGCAAGCAAGGCATAGCGCTCAATGACACCGGACAGTAATTCACCAATCAGTACCAGCAGCTCGCGCCGGTCGTGCAGGGAAAAGTTATTCCCCTGCTCCTGCCAGCGCTGCATGCGGATGTCATCCCGACGTACCGTTTCTGCAATCCAGCCCAGGTGGTACCAGAACACCAGGTCGGAAAGAAACTGGTCACCGACATAGACCATATCATCACAGTGTTTCGAGAAATGGTCCGCCAGCTTTGCCAGGCGCTTGTAGGCGGGGAAACGATCAATCACACGTGCACGGTTCACGCGCAGGCAGTTATTGACCAGCTCCGCACGCTGCTGAATATGTGTCGGCAGTACAGGCGCCACCAATGCGGCCAGTAACGGGTCACGGATCGCCTTGTGGTCACGCAGGTAGCCACTCACCTGCGCCGCATAATCATCCAGTTGTTCCAGCAGGACAGGTGCAAAATTGACGACCGCCTTTGCCTCGGGGACAGCCTCGATATGTGCCGCCATATCGACGTAGTCCTTGATGGCATGCAGGTAGGTCCAGGGTAATTTGTATTCACCACTGATCAGGTCGCAATACTGTGGCTGGTGCATATGCCAGCACAATACAACGCGCAGTCCGTCTTTAGCGGACATGGTGCAGTTCCTGGCCGAGCATCTCCGGCGTCACCAGCACCACGCCGCCCGGCGTAACATGAAAACGCGCTGCATCAGCTTCCGGATCTTCACCAATCACGGTGCCTTCCGGAATACAGCAACCCTTGTCGATGACGGCATTGCGAATACGGCAACTGCGCTCGACCAGAACATCCGGCAATACCACGGCATGTTCAAGTATTGAAAAGGAGTCCAGCCGCACATTGGAAAACAGTAGTGAGTGGCGTACCGTTGCGCCAGAAATCACGCAACCACCGGACACCATGGAGTCCACCGCCATGCCGCGACGGTCATCGTCGTCAAACACAAACTTGGCCGGCGGCATCTGTTCCTGATAGGTCCAGATCGGCCAGTCCTTGTCGTACAGGTTCAGCTCCGGTGTTACACCAATTAACTCAAGGTTTGCCGACCAGAAAGCATCCACGGTACCGACGTCTCGCCAGTAGGCCTGCCGGCCACTGGCTGCATCACGGAACGGGTAACTGAATACACGGTACTTGCTGATGATATCCGGGATGATGTCATGCCCGAAATCGTGGTTCGAATAGGGCTTGTCTGCATCCTTGATGAGCTGTTCAAACAGAAAGTCTGTATTGAAAACATAAATCCCCATCGATGCCAGTGCCTTGTCGGGATCGCCGGGCAAGTGGGTTGGCTGTTCAGGCTTTTCGTCAAACTTGAGTACCCTGCCCTCTTCATCCACGGTCATCACACCGAAAGCTGTGGCTGTTTGCAGATCAACTTCCAGGCACCCCACTGTCATGTCTGCGGAGTTCTCGACATGCTGGGCGATCATCGGCCCATAGTCCATTTTGTAGATGTGGTCGCCTGCCAGGATGAGTACATACTCGGGATTATGGCTGCGTATGATATCCAGGTTCTGGTAAATGGCATCCGCCGTACCGGCATACCAGGACGACTCGATACGCTGCTGCGCCGGCAACAACTCGACAAACTCCCCGAACTCGCCGCGCAGGAAACTCCAGCCCCGCTGCAAATGCTGTAACAGGGAGTGCGCCTTGTACTGGGTCAGTACACCGACACGTCGAATCCCCGAATTGAGACAGTTGGACAGCGGGAAATCGATGATGCGGAACTTGCCGCCAAAGGGCACCGCCGGCTTGGCGCGCCACAGGGTCAACTGCTTGAGCCGTGATCCCCGGCCACCGGCCAGAATCAGGGCCAGTGTATCGCGCGTCAGTCGACTGACAAAACGCGGCGTGGAAACTGCATCCATATAATTCCTCCGAACCGGTAATACACAACAATCTCTATGGTACCATCTGTGCAGCTCACGGAAAGCCAAACAGGTTTTATGAATAGAGACACTCAGTCTATGGCGTCGGGAACAGGTCACAAGGTCGCAACCCGGCCACCACTGCCCGACCCGCTGCAACGCATTATCGATGCGCGACACCACGACCCGTTTGAGGTACTGGGACGCCATAAAGATGACGGACAAACCCTGGTTCGCGCCTTTATCCCCGGCTGCACACAGGTTCGGCTGACCGAAACCGGGGCCTCCCTGCAGCGCATCGAGGGCACTGACCTGTTCGAGTGGCGCGGGGATGGCAGCAACCTGCCAGCGTGCTACCAGCTGACCTGGACCGATACCGACGGCGTCGAGTGGACCGACTACGACCCCTACTGTTTCCCGCCCCTGATCGGTGACCTCGACCTGCACTGGTTCGGTGAAGGACGCCACCTGCACGCCTACCGTTTCCTCGGGGCACACTTCCGTGAAGTGGAGGGTATCGATGGCGTACATTTTGCTGTCTGGGCGCCCGGCGCTGAACGGATCAGTGTTGTCGGTGACTGGAACCGCTGGGATGGCCGTCGCCACCCGATGCGGGTTCGCGGTGGCAGTGGCGTCTGGGAGCTGTTCATCCCCGGCGTCAGCGCGCACAGCCATTACAAGTTTGAAATCCGTAACCGTGAACACGGTACCATCCATATCAAGAGTGATCCCTACGGCCAGGCCTTTGAATTACGCCCGGGCAATGCCTCCCTCGCCATGCGCCCCACGGAACACCACTGGCAGGACCAGACCTGGCTGGAAACCCGGCGTGAACTCGACTGGCTACACGCGCCCATGTCCATTTACGAGGTCCACCTCGGCTCCTGGCAACGTGACGAACAGGGCCAGTTTCTCAACTACCGCGAACTGGCCGAGCGCCTGGTCAGCTGGGTCAGCGAACTGGGCTTTACCCATATCGAACTGTTACCGGTAACGGAACACCCCTTTGACGGCTCCTGGGGCTACCAGACAACCGGCTACTTTGCTCCGACCAGCCGCTTTGGCAGTGCCGATGACTTCCGCTGGTTTGTCGATTTCTGCCACCAGCACGGCATTGGGGTATTGCTCGACTGGGCGCCCGGTCACTTCCCCAAGGACGACTGGGCGCTGGCGCGGTTCGACGGCAGCCCGTTGTATGAACACGAAGACCCAAGGCGTGGCGAACACCGCGACTGGGGTACGCTGATTTTCAACTATGGCCGCAATGAAGTCCGTAACTTCCTGTTGTCGAGCGCAGTCTACTGGCTGGAGGAAATGCACATCGATGGCCTGCGTGTCGATGCCGTGGCCTCCATGCTGTACCTCGACTACTCACGTGACCCCGGCGACTGGATACCCAATGAATACGGTGGACGGGAAAACCTCGAAGCGATCCATTTCCTGCGTCACCTGAACGAAGTGACACACAGCGAGGCACCGGGCAGCGTTGTCATCGCCGAGGAATCCACCGCCTGGCCACAGGTCACCCGCCCGGTGGATGTCGGCGGTCTCGGCTTCAGCATGAAGTGGAACATGGGCTGGATGCACGACACACTCCAGTACATGAGCAAGGAGCCGGTGCACCGCAAGTTCCACCACAACCAGCTGACCTTCGGCCTGCTGTATGCCTTCAATGAAAACTTTGTGCTGCCCTTTTCACACGATGAAGTCGTGCACGGAAAAGGCTCCATGCTGGACAAAATGCCCGGTGACACCTGGCAGCGTTTCGCCAACCTGCGTCTGCTGTATACCTACATGTACACCTATCCCGGCAAGAAACTGTTATTCATGGGTAGCGAGTTTGGCCAGTATGCCGAGTGGAACGCCGAGGCAGAACTCGACTGGCACCTGATGGAAGATGAACGCCACGCCGGTCTCAAACAGCTGCTCGGCGATCTCAATCGCCTGCACCGTTATGAACCTGCGCTGCATCAATACGATTTTGAAGCCGAAGGATTCCGCTGGATCGATTGTAATGATGCCGATCATTCGTTACTCAGTTATGCACGCCGCAGCGACAGGCAGTTATCCGTTGTGTTGTTGAACTTCACGCCCGTACCACACCAGCGTTTTCGGCTGGGCGTTCCTGAACACGGCAACTACCACCTGGCCCTGAATTCCGATGCGGGCTTCTACAGTGGCAGTGATATGCCGGTGCAGAGCGACTACCCGAGTGAATCAGTACCCTGGATGAACCAGCCGGTTTCGATTGTTATCGATATCCCCCCGCTGGCCGGGCTGGTTCTGCTGAAAAGCTGAGGGCTGATCGCATTTCGCCATACTGGACTGATTGAGACAAAAAGGGTTGGGGCATGCGCTATACCACCAGATCGGTACAAATACTTTTCCTGCTGTACCTCGGCTGGTGCGCCCCTGTATTTTCCGATGAGCAAACACCACTGGAGTTCGGTGTATTTCCATTTCTTCCCCCTGCGCAACTTGAAGACCTGTTTGTGCCGGTGGCCATCGACCTGTCCCGGGCGATCGGGCGGCCTGTACAGTTTCGTACCCGGCCAAGCTTTGCTGAATTTGATGAAGAAGTGGCCCAGCAAACCTATGACCTGGTCTATGTACAGCCCTTTGCCTATGCCCGGCTGGCACACCGGAACGGTTATGAAGCCATTGCCCGTAAAAAAAGCCTGATAAGTGCCATTTTTATTACCACGGAAAACTCGAACATCAGGACAATCGGCGATCTGAGCGGCAAAGTCCTGGCAACACCGCCGCCCAGTGCAGCCGTCACCCTGCTGGGCGTCCAGCTACTGCTGGACAACCGGCTACAGCCGGGCAAGAACATCAGGCTCGATAACCAGGGCAGTCATTTCTCCTGCATTCGACGCGTCATGATTGGCAAGGCCGATGCCTGTGTTACGGCAAAACAACCCCTGAAAGTATTCGAAAGAAAGAGCGGTACCAAACTGCGCGTCATCGCGGAGAGCAGGGCGATTCCCGCATCGACCTTTGCCATACACCGGCGTGTCAAACCCGAGGTACGTGACAAACTGGTAGAACGCATCCTGGGTTGGCGTGACCAGGAAGAAGGGAAACGCATACTGAAAAACCTTCATCACACCTACCATATCCCCAGCCATGACCAGGACTATGACGTGGTACGCGATATTCTGGATGAAATAAAAAATACAGCCCCTGCAGACGGCCCGGACAAACACACCCCTTGAAGACCTGTACGTTAAACGCAAAGTCAGGGCCAGGCCAGTGAAAATCTCACTGAAATACCGCATCGCAGGACTGATCTTTATACTCGAAACCATCATGATGACCGTGGTGTTGTGGGCTACCCTCGGCTACACCATCGACAGCTCGCTTCAACAGATCGCGTCTGCACGGCAGGTAACACTCAATATCGTCAGCAGTATTGCCCGCATCGCACTGTTGTACGAAGACTATGACAACATCCAGGGCTATGTGGAGGAACTTCCCCGCAACCCGGGCATACTGACCGCCATGCTCACTGACGACCGCAATATCATTGTCGCAAGCAGTGACCTGTCGACCATCGGTAAACCGCTCCCGACACTGGTGGATGAGCAGAACACCAGCTGGCAGGTGACGACCATCAGCAACCCGGCCGGTGTGCTGGGCACACTGGCCGTCGAGTTTTCTGATGAAGAGACAAATACCATTCACCGCAACGCCCTGACCCGTGGCGCACTCATCGCCATCATTGGCATGTCACTCATTGCCATCATCAGTATCGGCTTCGGGCATCTGTTGACACGACGCCTGAATACTGTTGTTCACGCC
>JALVCM010000351.1 GCA_027010005.1 Thiohalobacter sp. | reverse complement strand
CCCACCAGCGTCAACATGTACCAGTTTGCCATCGAGCTCACCTTTTCCCGGAAAGGATCCTGACTATAATCAGTCGGGCAACTAAAGAGCAAGTGCAGTTATACATACCAATCTCCGTCAGTATGGCACCAGGCCAACGAGATTGCTTCGCTACGCTCGCAATGACAGGGCGTTCAATATCAGTGCAGGGTCGAATGTGCCAGGTAAATCAGCCCCACACCGGCACCTATCAACAACATCTGCTTGAGTGTGGCACTGAACTCGGCACGCTTGTGCAGGCCCGGTATCAGGTCGGCGACAGCCACATAGATAAAACTCGACGCAGCGACCGCCAGTATGTAGGGCAACAGGGGCTGCAGGCTACTGAGGCTGTAGTACGCCAGTACGCCGCCGATGATCGTGGTCAGACTGGACAGCAGGTTGAACAGGAAGGCCCGTGAAGTACTGAAACCACTGTGCAGCAGGACGGCAAAATCACCGACTTCCTGGGGAATCTCATGGGCCGCTACCGCCAGCGCTGTGACCACACCCAAGTGAATATCGGTCAGGAAGGCGGCGCCGATCAGAATGCCGTCAATAAAATTATGCAGCCCGTCACCAATCAGGATCAGTGTGCCGGCTGCCGGATGATGCGCCTCGTGAGCGTGCGGGTCCGGCTGGTGTATCTCGCAGTCTTCATGATGACAGTGGCGCCATAACACCAGCTTTTCCAGTACGAAAAACCCGAACAGTCCGAACAGCACGGCCGCGGTAATACCGTGAAAGTTATTATCCTGTACGCCTTCCAGGGCGTGTGGCAACAGGCCAAGCAAGGCAGCACCCAGCAAGGCACCGATGGCAAAACTGACCGCGTGTGGCAATAAACGACTGCGGGTTTTTTCCGGCAGCATCAGGAACAGCGCCGCCGCCAGCACACTGAGCACGCCCCCCAGCAGGGTGAATACCAGTATCCATTGCAACAAGGTCATTTATGTATCCGTTTGAGAAGGTTCTTCAAAGATGTCATTACGGGTACCTTACCCTTATGTGTCAAGACATCACAATGACAGCGCATGTTCTTCAATCACGTAACCAGATCAATGTCGCCATGCGACCCGTGACACCATCACGCCGGTAGGAGTAAAACGACTCTGCCTCGGTGAAGGTACACCGGTCACCACCATATACCGCCTGCACGCCGACCCCCGCAAGGCGAATACGCGCCAGTTGATACAGGTCGGCCAGCCAGTGACCTGGTGAAGACGGGATGAAGGCATCGGCGGCCTGTGCATGACGGGCAGTAAAGGCCGCACGTACCTCGTCGCCGACCTCGAAGACCTGTGGACCGATGGCAGGCCCCAGCCAGGCCAGGAGCTCTCCCGGGTCAACAGCCATCACCTGGACTGTACGTTCCAGCACACCGGCTTCCAGCCCCCGCCAGCCGGCATGCGTTGCAGCCACACAGCGACCGGCACGTTCACAGAATAAAACAGGCAGGCAATCCGCCGTCAGTACTGCGCTGACCTGGCCCGTTGTCCGCACAACGCTGGCATCGCCCTCGGGGGACCCGGCCTGCGCCGTGGCATCACCTTCTGCTTCCACCACGCCGTCACCGTGTACCTGCTTCAACCACAGGGGTTCGCCAGGCAAGTGCAGCGACCGGCGAAGGAAACGCCGGTTTTCCTGCACCGCGAGCAGATCATCGCCCACATGGTCAGCCAGGTTCAGGCTGGCCCAGGGGCCACGACTGACGCCGCCCTGACGTGTGGTTGTCAGCGCCAGGACATTGTCAGGCGCCGGCCAGTCCGGGCGGATCATACCTCCGACCTCACCACATCGAGCAGTGCAGTAAAGTCCTCCGGCGGCTCCACTTCCCAACATACAGTTTCACCGCTTTGCGGGTGGACAAAGGCCAGCCGCTGCGCATGCAGGGCCTGGCGCCGGAAGCCCTGCAAGGCTTCGCGCAGGCGTTCAGATGCCCCGCGGGGAACCCGCAGCCTGCCGCCATACACCGGGTCACCCACCAACGGGCAATGAATATGCGCCATGTGGACACGGATCTGGTGGGTACGCCCGGTCTCCAGCCGGACCTGCACCAGGGTATGTGCTGCAAAACGCTCCAGCACCCGGTAATGGCTGACTGCCGGTTTGCCCGACTCGACCACTGCCATGCGCAGGCGGTCCTTCGGGTGCCGGCCGATGGGTGCATCGATCGTGCCACCGGCTGTCAGTACGGTATGCACCAGTGCAAGGTATTCACGACTAACCGTACGCGCCTGCAACTGCCCGACCAGCGAGGTGTGGGCTTCCAGGGTGCGCGCCACCACCATCAGGCCACTGGTGTCCTTGTCGAGGCGATGCAC
>JALVCM010000350.1 GCA_027010005.1 Thiohalobacter sp. | reverse complement strand
CTTTCCCCATTCGAAGGCGTCATACAGCAGCGGTGCCAGCGTGCCGAGCAGTACCAGTGCAGTAATGATGATCAGCAACAGATTGTTACCCAGCAGCAGTGTTTCGCGCGACAGCATGTCGAAGCCGCCGCCGCGTGAAATGCCCGGGGCGCGCAGTGCATACAGGAACAGCGAGCCGCCGATGACCAGCATCAGGAACACCAGGATAAACAGGCCGCGCGCCGGGTCCGAGGCAAACGCGTGTACCGACGTCAGCACGCCGGAGCGTACCAGGAAGGTGCCCAGCAGGCTGAGTGAAAAGGCGAGCAGTGCCAGCAGTACCGTCCAGCGTTTGAAGGCGCCACGTTTTTCCGTGACGGCCAGTGAATGGATCAGTGCGGTCCCGGCCAGCCAGGGCATGAACGAGGCGTTCTCGACCGGATCCCAGAACCACCAGCCGCCCCAGCCGAGTTCGTAGTAGGCCCACCAGCTGCCCAGCACGATGCCGACAGTCAGGAACATCCACGCCACCAGCGTCCAGGGCCGTGACCAGCGTGCCCAGGCATTGTCCAGTTTGCCGCCGATCAGTGCCGCAATGGCAAAACTGAAGGCGACCGACATGCCGACGTAGCCCATGTAGAGCATTGGTGGATGGACCGCCAGGCCGAAGTCCTGCAACAGCGGGTTGAGTTCACCCCCCTGGAACGGTGCCGGAAACAGGCGTGCAAACGGATTCGAGGTAAACAGCAGAAAAGACAGGAAGCCGATGCTGATCATGCCCATGACCGAGAGCACACGCGCCACGACGACGTCAGGCAGGTTGCGGGTAAAACCCGCCACGGCAACGGCCCAGGCAGACAGAATGAAGACCCAGAGCAGTAGCGAGCCTTCGTGCGCGCCCCACACGGCGGATATCTTGTAAATTGTCGGCAGTTCGGTGTTACCGTGCTGTGCGACGTACAGTACCGAGAAGTCGTTGCTGAGGAAGGCTTGAACCAGTGCGGCAAAGGCAAAGGCCAGAAAGACAAACTGGCCGTAGGCCAGCGGGCGTGCCATGGCCACCCAGGACGGCGTGTGGTTGAGACTGCCGATTAGCGGCACAGTGGCCTGGACCACGGCCAGGCACAGTGCCAGTATCAGCGCAAAGTGGCCGAGTTCGGGGATCATGGTGCAGTGCCTTTCTGGCTGGCAGAGACACCTTCCTCACGCCCCAGGGTGCCTTCTCTTCCCCCTGCGGCGGAATTCACCTCACGCCCCAGGGCGCCCTCTCTTCCGCCTGCGGCGGAATTCACCTTGTGTGATTTTTTCAGTGCATCGGCGACTTCCGGTGGCATGTAGTTTTCGTCGTGCTTGGCCAGTACTTCATCGGCGATGAAGACACCGTCGGCGTTGAGTTTTCCGTGTGCCACGATGCCCTGTCCCTCGCGGAACAGGTCGGGCAGGATGCCGGTATATTCAATCGTGACGGTGCGGGTATTGTCGGTTACCTCGAAACGCGTGGTCAGTCCATTGGGCAGGCGCTTCACACTGCCGTTGGTGACCAGGCCGCCGAGCCGGAAGGCGTGGTCAGGCGGTGCCTTGCCCTGGGCGACTTCACTGGGTGAATAAAAGAACATCAGGTTCTGGTTGAAGGCGTTCAGTGCGAAGCCGACGGCAACGGCAACACCGGCCACCATCAGGCCGATCAGGATCAGGCGTTTACGGCGAGCAGGGTTCATCGTTTCATCCTCTGCGCGCGCTTTTCGCGCTGCGCCAGTCGGGTTAGTAGTTTACGCCGCGCACGGAGGGGGGCGACCAGATTCGCCAGTAGTACGACCAGCGCAATCGCATAGGAACTCCAGACATAGCTGGCATAACCACCCATGTGCAGGAACTCATTCATGTTCAGCCACCAGTGCTTTCACCCAGCTGGTATTGCGTTCGCGCTGCAGCACTTCGACGCGAGCGCGTAACAACACAACCACGGCATAGAAAAGCTTGAAGGCGATGGCCATCAGCAGCAGCGGGATCAGCATACGGAAATCAATGGACGGTGCATCGAATTTTGTCACGGTCGGTCCCTGGTGCAGGGTGTTCCACCATTCCACCGAGTAGTGAATGATCGGGATGTTGACGACCCCGACCAGTGCCAGGATCGAGGTGGCGCGCGCTGCAGTGCGCCGGTCCTCGACGGCGTTGTACAGGGCAATCACACCCAGGTACAGGAACAGCAGGATCAGTTCCGACGTCAGGCGTGCATCCCACACCCACCAGCTGCCCCACATAGGCTTGCCCCAGATGGAACCGGTAATGAGGGCCAGGAAGGTAAAGGATGCCCCCACGTGCGCGCTGCTGATGGCCATGATCTCGGCCAGCTTGATACGCCAGACCAGGCCGATGCCCCCGGCGATGGCCATGACCATATAGATGAACAGTGACATCCATGCGGCCGGTACGTGCACGAACATAATACGGTAGCTGTCGCCCTGCTGGTAATCTGTCGGTGCCACCAGCAGTCCCTGGTAGAGGCCGGCCAGCATGAAGGCGAGGCAGGCAGCGCCCAGCCAGGGGATCCATTTCCCGCTGATGCGGTAAAAATGTTTTGGCGAGGCGAGCTGGTGGAAGAAACGTAACATGATTAACTCATACTGATGCGCAGGGAGGCGGCGGTCGCGGCGGGCGACAGGCTGATGGCCAGCACCAGCAATGCCGCGAGCAGGGACAGATGTGCGCTGACCGGTAGCCCGGCATCGCTGTTGGCCACGGCGCTGGCCGCAAAGATCAGCACCGGTACGTACAACGGCAGCACCAGTAATGACAGGATGGTGCCACCCTTGCGCAGGCCAACCGTCAGTGCCACACCGATGGCACCGATCAGACTCAGCACCGGTGTGCCCAGTGCCAGCGTCAGTAGCAGGGTCTTCATGGCCGCCGTGGACAGGTTGAGCAACACGCCAAGCAACGGCGCCACGATCAACAGAGGCAGGCCGGTGATCAGCCAGTGTGCCAGCACCTTGGCAATCATCAGTACCGACAGCGGGTGGGGGCTGAGCAGTAACTGTTCCAGCGAACCGTCGTCGAAGTCGGAGCGGAACACGGTTTCCAGTGACAGCAGGGAGGCCAGCAGTGCGGCCACCCAGATAATGCCCGGGCCAATTTCGCGCAGCAGTGCGGGGTCGGCACTGATACCCAGCGGGAACAGTGCCGTTACCAGCACAAAGAACAGCAGCGGGTTGATCATTTCCGAACGCCGCCGGTAGGCCAGCGTCAGGTCACGGCGCAGCAGGATGGAAAAAGCCTGTGGGAGTGTGGCGGGTTTCATGCAGAAAGATTGATGCGTGTAATGTCGTTGCTGTCCAGTGTCACGGTGTGATGTGAAGTGACCGCGAGCATACCACCGTCCACCAGGTGTTTGTTGATCATGCTCTCGATCAGCGAAATACCGTGCGTGTCCAGTGACGTAAATGGTTCATCGAGTATCCACAACGGTGATCGGGTTACCAGCAGTCTTGCCAGTGCCAGCCGGCGCTTTTGTCCCGCCGACAGGTTGATAGCGGAGACATCATCGAAGCCGCCAAGTTCCATGGCATCCAGCGCTTCGGCAATATCCAGCCCGGACGGTGTACCCAGGCTGCGAGCGAACACCAGGTTTTCCCGGGCCGTGAGTTCCAGTTTGATGCCGTCCTTGTGCCCGACCCACGCGGTCACGGCGTTGAAACCGGTCGCCAGCCGGTAGATGTCCCCACCGTTCCAGTGGATATGGCCCTCGTCCGGCTGACGGATGCCACACAGAATACGCAGTAGCGAGGTTTTGCCACTGCCATTACGGCCTTCGACCAGCAGGACCTGGCCGGATTTCAGGGTGAAGGATAGTTCACTGAACAGGCTGCGGTCATCACGTATACAGGTCAGGTCGCGTGCTTCCAGTGTGTCGGTCTGGTCGTAGTGGGTCATGCGCCTCGTTATTGCAGACGTGCACGCCGGAAGCGGGCCTTGAAACGTTGCAGCAGGGTCAGGTGCTTGACTTCTACACCCTCACCCGTGCTAGCCGGTGCAACGGCGCCACTGTCGGAGAAGGACAGTTTCATGCGGCTCCAGTTGATCAGCTGGTTGCTGGCGGCGACCGTTGAGAGTCCCAGCGGGTCGGCACCCAGTGTACCCACCAGGCTCTTGAGGTAGCGGCGACTCTGGGTTTGTTTCAACCGTTCAGTGGCGCGCTGGTAACGCCCGGCAATGTCGAGGCGCTGTGCCTCGTCGGCATAGTCGGCATCGTCCAGGAACTGTTTCAGGTAATTGACGTTGCGTTGCCAGAGCGCGATGTCGCGGTACTGCTTCACTTCCAGCCGCTGCTTGTACCAGCGTGACCTGAGCAGGTTCTCGCGGGTGAACATGGCGCGGAATTTCGGGTCATGCGCATCCATGCCTTCGTGCTCACCACGGGCCATAATATTGATAAGCGCCTGTAATGGCGGGCAGGCATCCTCGATGCTGCCGTCGTCGATGAAGCGTTGTGCCTCGCGCTGTTGCGCTTCGACGATATTGTTGACGCCGTCCACAAAGACATCGGGGTTCTGGGTTTCCGGTTTGAGAATCTCGTCGGTAAACACCGCGCAGGGGTTGTCGAAAATTTTGCCGAAGAAGCCGTGTACGAAACGGCTGGTGATGCGGTAGCCAAGCCGGCTGGCCAGTACCTGCCTGCCGTCGTGCTCGAAGTCGTCCAGTTTTTCCAGGTAGCCTTTTTCAATCAGCCAGGCCGGGTCGCGCTGTTCGGGTTCCAGGCGTGCCCAGATCTCCGGCACCAGCAGGCTGATGTCGTGGTCAACCCGGACTTCCGGGCCGACATGGCCGGCGGAGCTGGAAAAGCCGGCGTAGCCGGTGAGGATGTACGATACCAGTGCATTGTTCAGATCGGCGACGGTACGAAGGGCATTGAACGGTCCCTTGGTGAGCGCGCCTTCACTGCCGGCGCCGGTGGTGGAGGGTGACTTGCCGGTCAGGCTGCACAGGAAATCCATGAACAGTTCCGGCAGTTCCTGGTAGTGGATCGGATTGTAGACCGCCAGCGGACGGATGCCGGGTTCCGGCGGGTTGTTGCGGCGTCCGGCCAGTACTGCGTCGACCGGGTGGCAGACCTTTTGTTCCAGTGGCAACTTGCGGTGGAAGCGGGTGCTCATTTCGGCAACGTGCTTGCGCACCGGGTTGACCAGGTCCGGCCGGGTCTGCAGGTAGCGCGGGTTCTTCGACGGGGCGCCATCCACCAGGCGCGGGTGGGCGGATGACACGACATACGGGCTGTCCTCCTCACAGGCGGATTTCAGTAAATCCTGCATGGGCCGGGTGAACTGATAAAAAGTATGTACATCTTCAACCAGCTCTTTAACCTTTTCGTGATCGAGAGGTTCATAGTTGGCAAAGAAATTATCCGTCTGTGACATATCCAGTTCGGTCTGCTTGTCGAAGCCGGGGATAATGGCGTCATCGGGACGCTGGAACAGCCGGTATTCACAGTTGTGGGCAAGTTTGACACTGTATTCCCCCACGCGTGTCGGTGCACAGTCCGCAATACAGCTCGACGGCACCACCACCGAGGCAGTGATGTCGTCTTCCATCTGGATTTTCTCGGTGGCGATGTAGTCCTGGCGCAGCTTGAAGGTTCGCCACTTGGCGTCACGGTCAAAGCCGACACGCAGGTAAGAGGCGACGATGTGGCGGTCATCGAGCTTCAGTTCATGTGCCGGTGCACCGTCCACCCGGTCCACCGAAAGATGGTCACGCCAGCTGTTGCCCCATTCCGGCCGGTAGAAACGCTTGATGATAAATACCAGTGCCAGGATGCGCGGCGAGATAGAGTCCAGCCACTGGTTGAATTCATCGGTGTAGCTCGAGCTGGGTGTCAGCAGTTTGATGACAGAACCGAGACTGCGTTCGGGACTGAGCGGCTGGCGGGTCGGGTCACGGTCTTCTTTTTCGAAGCCGGGCTTGAAGCGCGTGGTGTAGTCCATGTCAAAAATGGCCTGCACCTGGTCGAGGTCTTTTTGCAGGTCATCGACGAACAGTGAGCGATAGATCACTGCATCATTCAGTGACTTGGAGATCTCCGACTTGCCACCGCCGGATACCGTGGATGGCTTGTGGCAGAAGGTGCCTTCCGGATTGGTGCCGACCAGTCGCCAGGACGGTGCACCTGGATGTTTTTCCATTTCCACCTTGTAACCGCTGGGCTGCATGTAGATCTTTTCCGGTTGCAGGCGGATGGTTTGCTGTTCACCGTCCTTTTCCCAGGTGATGGTTTGGGCATTCAGGTCCATGCGTACCTTTTGCGGTACGTAGACGATCTGTGGAAACATTTTATCGAGGGCGTAGCCTTCCGGTTTTACATCCATCAGGTCGCCGTAACGTTCGACAATTTCATCAAAGGAATAGCCGGGTTTGTGCGTGCGGCTGTCGACACCGTATTCCTCGCCATGGTTGCGGCGCGGGAAGGCCAGTGCGCCACCGGCGTGTTCTTCTTCCGCCATGCCGTACAGGTTGGCGGCAAAGCTGATCTGGGTTTTGACTTCCTTCTTGCAGTAGCCGAAGTAGTTGTCGGCCAGCAGGGTAACGATAACACCGCTCTCGTCGCGTGCCGTGATCTTGAACGCCTGTCCGTTGTTGTAGATCTCGTCTTCGTTTTTCCAGCACATACCGTCGGTACGCTGCCGTTCGCTGGCGTCGTTCCAGTGCGGCAGGCCCAGATCTTTCTTGGACAGGCCGACCAGTTGCGGCGCGAGAATCACGCAGCCGGTGTGACCGGTCCAGTGGTCCACGTCCAGCGCGGCATCGAACTCGGCAAGGTAAGGATTGCCGCCGTTGCCGAAAATGCTTTCCACGAAGTCCAGGTTGCTGACCAGGTTGCCGGGCGCGAAAAAGTGGATCTCCATCGACTTTTCGTCTTCCTTGCCAGGGATCGCCGGGCATACCACCGGGCGCAGCAACAGCGACACGAACATGTGCGCCGGGTCGGGCAGGTTGGCGGTGAACGGGATGGTCAGTAAATCTTTTGAGGGCTTCAGGGCGTGGGCAAGCATGCGTGCAAAAGCGATTTTCGGCACAGCCTTTTTGTCACCGGGAATCGGCAGGCCGCCCTCGGCAATGTGGAATGAACCTTCGGTGGTGCGGCGGTCGCTGGCCGGGTTGTGCAGCACGCCATTTTTGACCCGGTAGCTGGAAACGATATCTGAACGGAATACGTCCTCGCCCATCGGCAGCGACAGTTCGCGCGCCACGCCGTGGCGATCCAGTATAAAGGACTGGGTTGGCAGGGACGGCACCTTGTCCAGCGACAGGTCGCCCAGGTAGCGGTTGAGGAAGTCCTGGATGCGCTGGTCGACCCAGCAGTGGTAGTCCGCCAGCAGGCGGTTCTTTTCCCGGTAACTGCGCAGCAGGTCGCCGGAGATATCGAGGAAGCGGGCGGCATCATGCGGCACGCAGGTCGGCTGGCCGGACGAGGCCAGTTTCAGGTTGATATAGAGTTGCAGTTCTTCGCGTTGTTCCTTCGGGCTTTCGATTTCCTTGTTCAGGCCTAGCGCGTGTGCAAAATCCATCAACCTCTCCTCACTGGCTAAAACGATTGGTCTTTTATTAATGCTGGTGCGTTATCCGGATGGCTGCACCTTGCGTAGCGGGTGGGTATCTTAGCGAATCTGTCGGGGGAAGTCAGAGGGGTTATGTGATGAATATATGAAAATACATTATATATATTATTCAATATACTGTATTTAATACTAAAATAGTTTCCAGGGAATCTCTGATTAATTCAGAAGCCACGTCATTGCGAGCGAAGCGCGGCAATCTCTAACAGACTGATTCCATTGCACGAGATTGCCGCGCTTCGCTCGCAATGACGAATTAATTAGAGGCTCCCTGGTTAATTCATCGAGGGTATGCCGCACTATTCCCCTGACGGGAACACAGAGATACCGCTGCAGTGCTATCCAGAAGAAACCACAGCTTCTAGAATGAAGTGCTCTACTTCATGACAAGGGACGACATCATGACCGCAACCACCTCACCGGATATCAATCTGTTTACCCCGCTCGCACTGGGCGACCTGATATTGCCGAACCGCATTGTGATGGCACCCCTGACACGAAATCGTGCGGGTGAAGGTAATGTGCCCACGGCGCTGAATGTTTTGTATTACAGCCAGCGGGCCAGCGCCGGACTGATCATAACCGAGGCAAGCCAGATATCACCCCGGGCCGTGGGTTACCCGGCAACACCGGGAATTCATAGCGATGCGCAGGTTGACGGCTGGCGCAGGATAACGGAAGCGGTACATGCGAAGGGTGGGCATATCTTTATCCAGCTGTGGCATGTCGGGCGTATATCGCACCCTTCGCTGCAGCCTGACGGTGCACTGCCGGTCGCGCCCTCGGCGATTCGTCCGGAGGGTGATGCCATTACCTACGACGGTATGCAGCCTTTCGTGACGCCACACGCACTGACACTGGAGGAGATCTCCGGCGTGATCGCTGACTATGCGACAGCGGCGCAACGGGCAAAGGATGCCGGGTTTGACGGGGTGGAAATCCACTCTGCAAATGGCTATTTGCTGGATGAGTTTTTGCGTGATGGCACCAATACCCGCACTGATGCCTATGGTGGCAGTATCGGGAACCGTATGCGCCTGCTGGATGAGGTCGTTACCGCCGTGAGTGACGTCTGGCCCAGTCACCGCATCGGGGTACGCATTTCGCCGGAGAACCGCTTTAACGACATCAGCGATTCGCAACCACAAGCGACCTTCAATGCTGTCGTCGACAGGTTGCGTGGACACCGGCTGGCTTACCTGCATGTCCTGGAGGGCGACATGCTGAGTGGCGAACGCCACGTAGACTACCGCGAGCTCAGGCAGAAATTCGGTGGTATCTACATGGCCAACAATAACTATGACCAGGCCAGGGCTGAACAGGCACTGAAGCAGGGTGATGCTGACCTGGTGGCGTTTGGCCGGCTGTTCATTGCCAATCCGGACCTGCCTGAACGCTTCGCCCGGGGTGCCCGGCTTAACGAGCCGGACCCGGAAACTTTCTACGGGGGTGGCGAG
>JALVCM010000349.1 GCA_027010005.1 Thiohalobacter sp. | reverse complement strand
CATGTTGCGGCACGCGCACCTTGCCATGCCGGAACTGCAACATGGCATGGGTGGCCAGGCAGGAACACAGCGTCGAGGTGACATTTTCCAGTGCCCAGTCGGCCACCGCCTTCAGGGGTTCCCAGAAAGGCTGGTTGTCCAGTTGCGGGCCAACAACATTGGCGCCGGTAATAATCAAGGCATCCAGCCCCTCCTCGCGGATCTTTTCAAACGGCTCGTAATAGCTGTCAATGTAAGTCTGCGCGTCAGCACTCCGTTCCAGCTCGGGCAGCGTGAAGGGATGCACATAAAACTGCGCAATTGGATTGCTCTCCCCGATCAATCGGAAAAACTGCCGCTCGGTTGCCGCCAGCGCGGCATCGGGCATCATGTTCAACAGGCCGATGTGCAGTTCACGGATATCCTGCTGTGATGCGCGGTTAGGCGCAAGCACACGTGTGCCTTCCTGCTCAAGGCGCTTGAAGGTCGGAAGTGCGTTGTGGGCAACCAGTGGCATGATGTGTCAGTCCGTACGTGCGATCACTGTTTCCAGCAGGTTAAGAAAATCCGCCTCGTCACGCACCTGCGAGACTTCCTGCGACGTCACCGTGTAACCGTGCGGTTTGGCAATTGCCTCATAGCGGGGAATGCGCGAATGGAACAGGCGCGGGAAGACCCAGCGGGTAAAATCATCCGGGTCCATCTCCGCTGCATACTCCAGCCCCTGTTCAGCCAGGTAGACGCCCAGCTGTTCAGTCAGAAAGCCCGGACGATAATACAGCGGCTTGGGATCGCTCTGCGCACGCGCAATGAGCTTTGCCTCTTCGTCCCTGTCGGTCACCTGGATGTAAAGTATCAGCGTATGTTCAACCAGCAGGTCGATCACGGACGGTTCGTCCAGCTCACACAGGCTGCCACCCACGTCGTTGACAAAATGCGGGTAGCCGTAGATCTCCTGCGCCTTGCGAATAAAGGCCGGCACATCCCGCATGGCGGCAATCTCCGCCTCGCGGTATTCGGCCTGGCGGCGCACGAATTCATCCAGCGGCACACCGCCACGCTCGGGATCACCCAGCTTGCCGACAAAGCTCAGCACCGGTCCCAGGTCATCCACCTTGATATTGTTACGGATGTAGATCCAGTCTCGACGCAACAGGTTCTTCAGGAAAGGCACCTGCATGGCCTGCTGCTTGATCAGGTCGAGAATCGACTCGTCGAGATAACGGGTACCAATGCGATAGTCGCCGGAATAGTGAAACCAGTCGTGCCCGCACAACAACGACGACAGGTAGGTCTTGCCGACCCCCGACATCCCCAGCAGGGTTACCTTCTTGTGCTTCCAGGCCCGAAACCCGTCGATATCGAATTTCACCGCTACCACTCCGAAACATGAGAAAGCGTTTGATTATGCGGTATTTACCGCAGGTCGGGAACCCCGAACCCGGTAAATATTATTTGCTCTTTGCTTTCAGGCAACTCGTGAACTTCAAGTGGTGGACTTCGGTATCGATATTCTCCCAGCCTGTTGTCCTGTATCCAACATTGCCAAACTGGCCCGACTGGTTTTCAGGCCGGTCCTGAACATCGAGCCGGTCATTCAGGTACAACCAGGGCTGAATGGGGAAATCATCCGGGATATCCAGATGCAGTGAAACAGAACCATAGTCACTATGTACGGATAAACGGGTACCCTTGACGGTATTGAACCGGGATTTTTCATCTGACATCTGGCCGTTTATCACCAGGCTGGATGCGCTATCCGGCGAGCGAACAGTCAATTCCGGTAATGCCGGATCATTCCGCCAGTCTACGGTTGTCAGTGTCTCAACATCCCTCAGGAACAACCCGATATTGAAAGGAATATCGACAATCGTATCCATAACAAAACTGTCGGGCATCATCACGTAGTCGACATACAGTGCCGGTGTTTTCAGTTTCCACAGGATACGCACATGGTTTTCTGTACGCCGGATAATACGTAATGGTCCGGTTTTAACCCGGACAAGGCGGGAACTGTAGTCCTTTGTCGTGCGTCTGAAGGGAATGAGTCCGAACATCTTCCCCTGGTGGCGTATTTTCATGGTATCGAGGACATTCCGGCTCCACCCATTCGCTGCAATCGGCCAGTGGAAACTGTCTATTATGAAGGGATACTGACGGGAAAACCCGATTCTGTAGCGATCAGTCTCAACGCTGTCGGTTACTGGATCGTAAGTGATTTGTTTGCCATTCGGTGCAGGCACAGGTGTTTCAGACAGGCCGACATAGACCCAGCCGGTCTGCCCCGTTGCCACATCTTTTACTTCAATTTCGGACAACGCCATGTGTTCGGCATCAGCGGAAGCAGGCGGACGCCTCATGGAACGGTCTGCCA
>JALVCM010000348.1 GCA_027010005.1 Thiohalobacter sp. | reverse complement strand
AAAAAAACTGCCAGAAGCCCCGTAACATCCTTCGTTTCCACGGCTGTCGCCGGAATACGACAAAAATTGACCTCACCGCACCTGAACCGGGCATTTTTACCACATGGTACAGACTTTGCTTCTTCTAGCCTCTGAAGGGGTATGTCGCGGGGCCACTGTGTCACAGGGCACAGCTTTTCTGTGAACCCGGTACCAGAAATCAGCTACTGAATGACGCGATACTCGCGTGCACGTGTGCGCATCGTTCCGCAACGCCGCAGGAGGGCGTTATGAAATCACTGTTAGGTGTAATTCTGGCTGGCCTGATGGCCTGGCCGTTGATGGCGCTGGCCGAAAAACAACCGACCGGTATGCAGGAAGACGTTCAGAACCTGAAGAAACAGGTGCTCGAACTCAATCGCGACCTTTTCCTGCTGGAAGAAGAACTCCTGTTTCCCTCCAACACCCAGGTCTCGGTGTTCCTGTCCATGGATGTCGGAACCTTCTTTCAGCTCGATTCTATCACCGTAAAGCTGGATGGCAAGGAAGTTGCCAACTATCTTTATACACCGCGCGAGATCGATGCACTGATACGTGGGGGTGTGCAGCGCATTCATATCGGTAACATCAAGAATGGTGAACACGAACTGGTCGCCTTTTTTACCGGCAAGGGACCGCATGGACGGGACTACCGGCGCGGCTCGACCACCACCTTCAAAAAAGGACTGGGACCCAAATACGTCGAACTCCAGATCGTTGACGCCACCAGCAACCAGCAGCCGGAATTCAGCGTCAAGGAATGGTAATGTTTCGCCATACCCTGATGCTGCTGTTTGCAGGCCTGTTTGCGACCGGCAGTTTTGCCGGTGCCGACAAGCCGCAACGGGTGCAGGACCTCCAGTACGGTGAGGTTCTGTTCCACTTTTATCAGGATGATTATTTCACCGCCATCTCTCACCTGATGGCGGCACAGGCACAATCACAACTGCCACACCACCGGGATGAAGCAGAACTGCTGCTGGGCGGCCTGCAACTCTCCTACGGCATGCTCGATGAGGCAGAGACACGCTTTGAGAAACTGCTCGGCCCGGATACCAGCCTCGACCTGCGTAACCGGGCCTGGTTCTACCTGACCAAGATTTCCTACCAGCACGGTCTCTATGAAAATGCAGCAAAAGCCTTCAAGCGTGTCGAGCCGTCTAAACACAACAAGGCCATGCAGGCGGAACTTGCCGTGCTCGGCGCCAACATTTATATGGCCATGGGCAAGGACGCCGCTGCCACGGAAATACTCGACAAGACCCGCGCACCGGAAGGCTGGAAGGAATATCTCCAGATCAACAAGGGCATTGCGCAATTGCGCGCCGGTGACATCAAGGCTGGCCAGGCCACACTGGACAAACTTGGCCGCGAAGATGCCAGCGATGAAGAACTGCTCGCCCTGCGCGATCGCGCCAACCTGGCACTGGGATACCAGCTGTTACGTGAAGGCGATGCGGAACAGGCCAGAAAATACCTGAACCGTGTTCGACTGCGTGGCCCGTTCATGCAGGAAGCCCTGCTCGGCGCCGGCTGGGCCGATGCCGAACGTGGCAATTACGAAGCGGCACTGACACCCTGGCTGAGACTCAACAAACTTGGCAGCAAACAACCGGCCGCACTTGAAGTCCGGCTTGCCGTACCCTACTCCTTTGCCCAACTGGGTGACCGTGACCGGGCCATTTATTTCTACGAACAAGCCATTGAATACTACGATACCGAGCAGGCGGACATCGATGCGGCCATTCAGGCCGCCAGCTCCGGCGCCCTGCTGGAACTGCTGGCCCAGGCGGACACGCACGAATCCGGTGGCTGGCTGCACGATGCACCGGCACTCAACGACATCCCCTCGGGCCGTTACCTGGTCGATGTCCTGTCACAACATGCGTTTCAGGAAAACCTGAAAGACTACCGTGACCTGGGCTTTCTCCAGACATTACTGAACCGGCGCCTTGCCAATATCGACCTGCTGCACGGTATGGTCGATACCCGCCGCCTGGCCTACGAATCCCGCTCACCCGCTATCCGCAAGCGGCTGGAACAACATCAGGCGCAGGCACTGCAGGCACGCTGGGAAGCCCTCAATGAAAAACTTGCCACCCTGCAACAGAAAAAGGACCCACTCGATCTTGCGACCGGCAAGGAGCAGCAGCAACTGGCCACACTGGACAAGGTTGAACAGATACTCAATCACCTGCCTGACAACCACAGACAGAAATCCGCCCTGCAGGACAAGGCACGCTGGCTGCGCGGTATTCTGTACTGGCAGATCCAGGCCGATTACCCGGCCCGCCTGTGGGAGGTACGCAAACAGCTTCAGCGCCTGCAACAGCCAGTGGAGAAGCTGCTTGCCACTCACCACACCATCGAACAGGCGCTGGAAACGGTACCGAATTCTTTCAATGGCTACGACCAGCGTATCGAAGCCCTGCGCACACGTATCCAGTCACTGCTGCCTGCCATCCAGGAAGCCAGGAACCATGCCGGCCAGCAGATATTCCAGCTCGCCATGCAGGAACTGGGGGCACGCCGGGAACGCCTGGTCAGTTACCGCGCACAGGCGCGCTATGCACTGGCGCGCAGCTACGACCAGCTGGCGGGACAAACCGAAACGGAGGGCGCACCGTGAGGATCCGCCCTTCGGTTCTGTTCATAGCGACACTGCTTGGCGGCTGCTCATCCGTACACCTGCCGGGTGGTTCACACGAACCTACCATCGGCTCGCTGGAAGCTCCGACATTACCTGCAACGCCACCACGACATAACGACAACCCGCGCAAAACAGCCATTCGGCATTACCAGGCGTTTCTGGATGAATCCCCGGAGAATGTCTTTGTCCCGGAAGCCATGCGCCGGCTTGCCGACCTGTATCTTGCCGAAGAGCAGGATGCACTCGGTGAAGGCCAGGCTGTGGCCGGCAGTACGTCCCGTGCCGCACAGCTCTACGCACAATTACTGAAACGCTACCCGGACCATAAACGTAACGATACTGCGCTCTACCAGCTTGCGCGCGCCTATGAACAATCCGGCGAAGACGAACCGGCCATGCAGGCGCTGAGCCGGTATGCCAACAAATACTCGGAAAACGACAAGTACGATGAAGCCCAGTTCCGGCGCGGCGAATACCTGTTTGTCCGCCGCCAGTTCCGCGAAGCCGAAGCGGCCTACCAGGCCGTACTCGATGCCGGGGCAGAATCCGACTTCCACCAGCAGGCGCTGTACAAACTTGGCTGGGCCCGTTTCAAGCAAAATGACTATGAATCCGCCCTGCACGCCTACCTCAGCCTGCTGGACGAAATGCTCGGCAGCCACGACAGTACCGAACTGCCGGACGGACTGGCGCGCGCCGACCAGGAAAGACTCGATGATACCTTGCGCGCTGTGAGCCTGAGCTTTTCCTATCTTGGTGACACAAAGGCCATCCAGAACTATTTCTCGCGCCAGGGCAGCAAACCCTACGAACCACTGCTGTATGCACGCCTAGCCGGACTCCATCTGTCCAAGGAGCGCTACAGCGACGCGGCTGACACCTACCGCCTGTTTGCCTCGGCACACCCGCAACACCGTGAAGCCCCGCTGTTCCAGTCGCGTGTTATCGATGTCTACAAACAGGCCGGGTTCGGCGCCCGCGTGCTGGAAGAAAAGCAGGCCTTCGTCGAGCGTTACCAGCCCGCGAGCAACTACTGGCAGCAACATAACCCCAACGAGTCGCCGGATGTCCTGAACCAGGTGCAACGCCACCTGCGCGATATCGCCGAGCATTATCACGCCCGTGCACAGCAATTGAAGAAACCGGCCGCCTATGCCGAGGCCGGCCGCTGGTATCGCCTGTTTCTCAGTGCGTTCCCGACCAGCAAGCAGGCGCCGTACATGAACTTCCTGTACGCCGAACTGCTGACCAGCGCCGGTTCGCACGGGGAGGCTGCACTGCAATACGAACGGACTGCCTATACCTATGGCGAGCATGAGAAAGCCGCCGAATCCGGTTATGCCGCCCTGCTAGCCTACCGGAAACATGAAGCCGCGCTGCAAGGCAGGCAGCGGGCAGACTGGCACCTGGCCGGCATCACCAGTGCGCTGCGTTTCGCGACCGAATTCCCGGCGCACAAACAGGCCCTGCCGGTTCGCACACTGGCCGCCCAGCAACTCTATGCGCTCAGGGACTACCAGGGTGCCATTGCTGCCGCCCTCCCGGTCACGGAAAACCCGCACGCCGACAGTGCCTTGTCACTGTCTGCCTGGACCGTCATTGCACACAGTCGTTTTGATCTCCAGGATTACCTCAAGGCCGAAGCGGCCTACCAGGAAGTGCTTGCACGCACACCACGCAATGATAAAGCGCGAACGGCACTACAGGAAAAACTCGCCGCCAGTATATACAAGCAGGGCGAACAGGCCCGCACCAGCGGTGACCTGGCTGCAGCCGCCGGCCACTTCATGAGGATTGCAGACGCCGTTCCCCGTTCTCCGATTAACGTAACGGCCCAGTACGATGCGGCAGCGGCCTATATTGCGCTGAAACGCTGGCCGGATGCGATCCGTATCCTGGAGCCGTGGCGCAAGGCCAACCCCGGACACAAACTGCAGGCTGATGTCACGCGCAAGCTTGCCGTGCTCTACCGCGAAAACGGCCAGCCGGTCCGCGCCGCGGGTGAGTTCGAGCGTATTGCCGACAGCGAAAAAGATCCTGCCCTGCGTCGCGAGGCACGGCTGACCACCGCCAGCCTGTACCAGCAGGCAGGGCGCGGTGACAAGGCCATCGAGGCCTACAAACGTTTCATCAAGGAATTCCCGCAACCTGTCGAACCTGCCATGGAAGCACAATTCCAGCTGGTCCAGCTCTATGGCAAGGCCGGTCAGGCGGGCAAGGCGCTGTACTGGCAACGCCAGCTGGTCAAGACAGACCGTGCTGCCGGCAAACAACGCTCCGACCGTACCCGCTACCTGGCCGCACACGCACGTCTTGCACTGGTTGCCGGCGAGCAGGCCGCCTACCACCAGGTTGCCCTCAAGGAACCACTCAAGAAAAATCTGGTGAAAAAGAAAAAGCACATGAAAGCCGCGATCAAGGGTTACACCGAGGCCGCCGCCTACAAGGTGGCCGATGTCACAACCGAGGCTACGTTCCGCATTGGTAAAATCTACCAGGACTTTGGCACAGCACTGATGACATCAGAGCGTCCGCACAACCTGAACACAGAGGAACTCGAGCAATATGAAATCCTGCTCGAGGAACAGGCCTACCCGTTCGAGGAAAAAGCCATCGAGGTCCACGAAACCAATGCCCGGCGCACTGCCGATGGACTGTATGACAAGTGGGTACGCAAGAGTCTTGCGGAACTCGCCGAATTGATGCCGGTACGTTACGCCAAACAGGAAAAAGGGGAAGACTTTGTCGCCGTCCTTCAATAAGGCCCTGCTGGCTACCCTGTTGATCCTGCTGACCGCGGGCTGCAGTGGCATACGTACGTCCGAAGCCCCGCCGGATGCTGCAAAGGCAAAGCAGGAACAAAAGTTGCCTCGTGACTACGATAATGCGCTGGTGCTGATGCGAAGTGGTAACTACGAAGCGGCCATCCCGGTACTGGATGCCTTTATTGCCCGCAAACCCGATCTGGCCGGCCCCTACCTCAACCTCGGTATCGCCTACCGGTTGACCGGGAAGGATGACGAGGCGACCGATGCGCTCAATCATGCACTGAAACTGAACCCGGACAATCCGTCCGTGTGGCACCAGCTGGCGATCCTGTACCGCAACCAGGGCGACTTCAATGCCGCACTCGACGCCTACCGCAAAGCCCTGGAACTGAACCCGGACTATGCCCTGGCACACCGCAATATCGGCATCCTGTACGACCTGTACCTGCAACAGCCTGCGCGGGCACTGGAACATTACCGGAAATACCTCTCCCTGCTCGATGAGGAAGACACCACCGTCAGTCGCTGGGTCGTGGACCTGGAGCGCCGCAGCGGCAGTACACAGGCGAGGACCGCACCATGAAATCGATCCGGCCACTGGTTTACCTGCTGTTATTTTGTGTGGCCCCGGCCCTGCAAGCCGAAGAGACGCTCGACCTCGACGGCATGTCCATTATCGGCAACCGCGAACTGCCCAAGGCACTGTTTATCGTCCCCTGGAAAGACCCGGAAGCGGCACTGGCCCCTGACCGGCCGGTAAACAGTCTGATAAACAACACCCTGCAGCCGGTCGATCCGGACGTTTTCCGGCGCAAATTGCAATATTTCGACACAGTTCACAAAAACGGCTCAAGGTACACGGCCGAAACCCCGTAACACAAGGGACTACATCAAGGAGTTCACCATGGATATCTATTCGTCACTCGTACAGTTTTTCCAGGCCGGCGGCCTGTTTATGTACCCCATTGTGGTGGTGCTGGCGCTGGGCGTCGCCATTGCCGCTGAACGCTATATCTATCTGACCACCGCGCGCGCGACCAACCAGCGCGTATGGAAGAAGGTCATGCCGATGCTGATGGAAGGCAATTACAGCCAGGCCGTCGCCACGACCGAAAAATCCAAGGCCGCCCTGAGCCGTATCCTGCGCTACGGCCTGGACCGTGCCGGCAGCGATGTGCGTCGTGATGATGTCGAGGTCGCCATGGAAGAAGGCCTGATGGAAACCGTCCCGCGGCTGGAAAAACGCACCCACTACCTGGCTACCTTTGCCAACATCGCCACCCTGCTCGGTCTGCTGGGCACCATCATGGGTCTGATCCAGGCCTTTACCGCCGTGGCCAACGCCAACCCGGCCGAAAAGGCCGACATGCTGTCCGCCAGTATTTCGGTCGCGATGAACACCACGGCGTTCGGCCTGATGGCGGCCATCCCGCTGTTGCTCATTTACACGGTACTGCAAACCAAGACGACCGAACTGGTCGACAGCCTGGAAATGGCCTCGGTCAAGTTCCTGAACATTCTGACCGAACGTAACCGGGCGTCTGCCGGATGAAACGTCGCTGGCGTAAAAAGGTCACCGGCGAACCGGCCGAGGTCAACATAACGGCCTTTATGAACCTGATGGTCATACTGGTGCCGTTCCTGCTGATCACGGCGGTGTTCTCGCGTATCACGATCCTGGAGCTCAACCTGCCGACCGAAGGTGCGCCTTCAAAGCAGGCTGCAAAGGACGACAAGGAACAGCTGCAGCTGGAAGTGATCGTGCGTCGCGATGTGATTGAAATCGGTGACCGTAAACGTGGCCTGCTGAAATCCGTCGCTGTTACTGCGGACGGAAGCCACCTGCAGCAGGTATCCGACATGCTGCAGCAGATCAAGGCACGCTTCCCGGACAAAAAGGACATCACCCTGCTGCTGGAAACCGATACGTCCTATGACCGGCTGGTGGAAATGATGGACACCCTGCGTGTCGCACGTGTCGAGCGTGACGGTGAAGCTGTCATGGCCGAGCTGTTTCCCGCCATCTCCATTGGTGATGCACCGGTCGGCAAGCTGCGTACTGCAAAAAGGAACAAGCCATGAAAATGTCACGCCGCGCCAAGCGCATGGAACGCCACCACAAGCGCAGCAAGGCCACACCGGGGTTCAACCTCGTGTCGCTGATGGACATCTTTACCATTCTCGTCTTCTTCCTGCTGGTGAACTCGGGAGAAGGCGAGGTACTGCCCAGCGCAAAAGATGTGGCCTTGCCGGAATCAATCTCTGAACAGAAGCCACGACAGAATATCGTGGTCATGGTGACCGACAGGGAAATCCTGGTACAGGGCAGCCGGATACTGCGTGTCAGCAATATCCCGGACAACGGGAAACTGACCATCGAGCCACTCAAGTATGCACTGGAAGCACAGAACAAGCGCCGCATTATCAAGACGTCCGGCAAAAAGACTGCGCCACCTGAAGTCACTATCATGGGCAGCAAAGAGATTCCCTACCAGCTGTTGAAAAAAGTCATGGCCACCTGCACGGAAGCAGGTTTCGGCAAGATTTCACTTGCCGTACTCCAGAAACCGGCACAGGAAAGCTAGGAAACGACATGGTCTATTCGCACTCACTCTCATTGCCCTGGTCGATTTCCGCGGAAGACGAACGTCGCTTCCGCAAGATCCTTACCATCACCCTGGTGTTGACGGTTGTACTGGCGATCGCCATCCCCTACCTGCCGGTATTCAAGAAACCGGTCGAGGACGAGATCGAGCTGCCCCCGCGCGTCGCCAAACTGATTTTCGAAAAACACATCGAACCCAAACCAAAACCCAAACCGAAACCCCGGGTCGTCAAGAAAAAACCCGAGCCGGTCAAAAAGAAGGTCAAGCCAAAGAAAAAACCGCCCACCAAAGTGGTCAAAAAGCAGCCGGTTAAAAAACCAAAAGTTGACGCGCTCGAACAGGCACGCAAAAAAGCCTCCAGTGCCGGCCTGCTCGCGTTACAGGATTCACTGTCCGACCTGCGTGACCAGTCGGTCGATGAGTTGCGCGGTGCAAGACGGGTCAGCAGTGCAGCCACCAGGGCGCGCAAGACCGAACGCTCGCTGATCACCTCGAAGGTCGGCAGCGCAAGCCAGGGCATCAATACCTCCCGACTCAGTCGTGACACCGGCTCCACAAAACTGGCGGCCCGCACCGCCACGGAAGTCAAAAGCTCGATCGAGACGGTTTCACTCAACAAAAAGCAGCGTAACAGCCGTAACGCATCGCGCAGCTACGAAGACATCCAGATCGTCTTTGACCGTAACAAGGGTGCGATCTACAGTCTGTACAACCGCGCCCTGCGCAAGGACCCCAGCCTGCAGGGGAAAATGGTTATCAGCCTGACCATCTCCCCGTCCGGCAAAATCACCAGCATCAAACTGGTTTCCAGTGAACTGGGTAACCCGAAGCTGGAACAGAAACTGTTGAGGCGGATAAAAATGTTTAACTTCGGGGCCAAGCAGGTCGGTGACGTTACTGTGACCTACCCTATCGACTTCCTGCCTGCGTGATCACTGGCCGGTATCGACCACGCCTGCGCCGGCAAGATAGGCCAGCACGATACCCGAGAATACCGCGGCGCCAAACCAGTGGTTATTCAGAAAGGCCCTGAAA
>JALVCM010000347.1 GCA_027010005.1 Thiohalobacter sp. | reverse complement strand
AGCGGGATACAGGCTGTTCTTCAGTAAGGCAGACAGGGAAATCGGGCAAACCTCACCGGCCTGCAGACGATAAAGCGTGACTTGCCGTCCTGCCTGGCTGGATGCGTAGATTCTGGCGTTACCGGTTCTGATGACCGGCAGACCCGGGCAGGGGTCCCCGGTTTTGAACAGCATATCACCCGCGGCGTACGTGGTAACGGGCGTATTTTCAATCAACTCTGCAATGGGAGGCAGAGATAATAAAGAAGGGTTATCGGCCGGTGCTGGCATGCAAACGGACTCCGGTAAAATTTAAGTTGCCTGACTTAGTTGTGTCAATTGTGACCGGGCCGGTTGCAGTAAGTTCAAACAGTTTTTTTTACCTAAAGTACCTTGGGTTACATACGACTCAACCCCGGGGGTGCATTATCCTCCTTGCAAGCATGAGGGCACTCTGGAGCGATGATTGCTGAACCGTGTATGAAACAACGGTTTGGACAACAAAATTGTCTGCGTCACCACTGCTCTCGAAAGAATCCTATCTCGAGGAGCTGGAGGGAAAAATGGCAAAAAGAAGAGACGTACTCAAGGCGGGTGCAATGGCTGCGGCCAGTACGCCCGCAATATTTGGCGGGGCGGCGATACCACGCGCTGTACAAGCGCAATTATGCCGGCCGGAAGGTATCCGTAGTCCACTAACCGAACCTGATAGTCCACCGGTTACGCCGTATACCACCCCTTTATACATACCACCGGCAATGACACCGGTCGATCCGGCCAGTCTGACGCCGGCACCGGATCCTAACCGTCACCAGCGTTTCGACGAATTTCAACCGGCAAAATATTATGTGCAGCGGCAGACGGAGGGCTTGTGGAACTACCATGAGCAGCTGTCGCAACTGAACCCGCTGGGATTCGGGTCACTGGCATGGATGTGGAATGGTGCCACGCCAGGCGAGACACTGGTAGCACGGTATGGTGAGCCGGTGTTTGTCCGTCGCTATAACGATCTACCGTCAACCGAGAATGCGCTTATTCCTTTCGGTCTGCCTTACGTCAGTACCCACTTGCATAATGCACATACCGCATCCGAGAGTGACGGTTTCCCCATGGATTTTGCAGGTCCAGGGCAGTTCTGGGATCACCACTACGCCATGATGTATGCGCGCAACGACCCGCGCGAAGCGCTGGCCAGTCTCTGGTATCACGATCACATGGCAGATTTCACTGCCACCAATGTGTACGCCGGCCTGTCAGCGATGGCCATCTTTTATGATGAGCTGGACTCAGGCGATGAGAATGATCCCAACCCGAATGCGTTGCGACTGCCAGGCACCTACGGCAAGTATGATCATTATTTGATTCTGCACGATGTGCGCTTCGATCAGTTCGGCAACCCGGCCTACAATATCTTTGACACCGATGGTCACCTGGGTGATCTGATCACCGTCAACCGCAAGGTGTCGCCGTACATGGAGGTCGAGCCTCGCAAGTACCGTTTCCGCATTGTTGATGGTGGTCCGTCGCGTTTCTATGAGTTGGCCCTGTCGGACAATTCTGAAATGTTTGTGATTGCCGGTGACGGCAACCTGCTGGAAGAGCCGGTGGGTGTGACCAGCATGGTCATGGGACCGGCCAACCGCCAGGATGTGATCATTGACTTCTCACGTTACCGCGTGGGTGATTCCGTGAACATGGTGAATATCATGGAACAGGTCAATGGTCAGGGGCCAACCGGCCGACGCCTGGAGGGCCCGAACCGTATGCCGGTGATGCAGTTCCGCATCAAACCGCTGGAAGGCCCGGATAACAGCCGCATCCCGGATTTTCTTCGCGAGCTGCCGGACATCAACCTCGATGAGGTTGTCACTGAGCGTGAATGGATATTCGACCACGACATGGGGCTGTGGACCATCAACCACGACTTCTTCGATCCGACCAAGGTCGATGCTTCGCCCAAACAGGGTACCGCCGAGATCTGGACGTTCCGCAATGCGGGCAGTTCCTGGGCACATCCCGTACACGTGCACTTCGAGGAATTCCAGGTGCTCGAATGGAACGGCCGGCCACCGACCGGTGTGCTGCGCTCCAGAAAGGATGTGGCCACGCTGGGACCGAATGATGTCGCCCGCGTATTTTACCGTTTTGACGATTTCCTCGGACGTTATCCGATCCACTGCCACAACAATGTGCACGAGGATAACGCCATGATGGGGCGCTGGGACATTGTCCCTGACAACGGCGGCGACCACGGTGGCGGAAAATGGCATCGCTAGTATTAGCGCAGCTGTTTTCCAGAACCCTATCAGCGGAATTTCCAAGGAGTCCTAAACAATGAAAAAGACTACGAGAAGAAAATTTCTTGCAGGTGCTGCCGCCGCGATACCGG
>JALVCM010000346.1 GCA_027010005.1 Thiohalobacter sp. | reverse complement strand
GCTGATGGTGTAGAACACGCCGCCCAGGTAGGTCAACGGTGTCAGGACAAAGGTCGGGATGATCGAGATATCATCGAAGCTTTTGGCGAATATCCCGTTGATCAGGCCAGCCAGCGCGAAAACGGCAGATGTCAGCACAACCGTTGATATAACAACGGCCAGGTTATACCAGCTCAGGTCGGTAAACAGCATCGATACCAGGGTGACCGCCAGCCCGACGGCCAGTCCCCGCGCAATCCCTCCCGTGACGAAGCCGGCAATAATGAGCGAATTGGGCAGGGGTGACACCAGCATCTCTTCGATGTGGTGGTGGAACTTGCAGCCGTAGAAAGACGACACCACGTTGGCGTAGGAGTTGTTGATGACAGCCATCATGATCAGGCCGGGAACGATATAGTCCATGTAACGGAAGCCGTCCATGTCACCGATCTGCGAGCCGATCAGGTTGCCGAAGATGACAAAATAAAGCGACATGGTGATCACGGGCGGGACGATGGTCTGCACCCAGATGCGCGCAAAGCGCAGCACTTCCTTGATCAGGATAGTCTCGAAGGCGATGTATTTTTCTTTCAGCGTCATGCGGCTGTGTCCGGCGTCACGATATTCATGAACAACTGTTCCAGGCGGTTGGTCTTGTTGCGCATGCTGAGGACTTCGATGCCGAGTTCGGACAGCAGGGTAAACAGGTAATTAATACTCTCGTCGTGGGTGATATCGACTTCCAGCGTGGTGCTGTCTATCCAGCGCAGGCAGTCCGGCAATGACTCGGGCAGGCTGTCGATCGGCGACTTCAGGTCAAGAATAAAGGTTTCCATTTTCAGCTGGGTGAGCAGGTGTTTCATGCTGGACTGCTCGACCAGATTGCCCTCGTCGATAATCGCGATATTGCGGCACAGGCTTTCGGCTTCTTCCAGGTAGTGCGTGGTCAGGATAATCGTGGTACCGCTACCGTTCAGCTCGCGCAGGAATGCCCACATGGAGCGGCGGATTTCGATATCCACACCGGCTGTGGGCTCGTCCAGGATTAGCAGTTTCGGACGGTGCACCAGTGCCCGGGCAATCATCAGGCGGCGTTTCATGCCGCCGGACAGTTCGCGTGCCTGGCTGCGGCGCTTGTCCCACAGGCCGAGCTGTTTCAGGTACTGTTCTGCACGCTCGAAGCCGGTTTTGCGCGGGATACCGAAATAACCGGCCTGGTTGACGAGGATTTCCTCGACCGGCTCGAAGACGTTGAAGTTGAACTCCTGCGGCACCAGCCCGATCAGTCGTTTTGCCGTGGAAAAATCCCTGTCGATGTCGTGACCAAAGATCTCGACGTGCCCCGCGGTTTTGGTCACCAGCGACGTGATAATACCGATCAGGGTGGATTTGCCCGCACCATTGGCCCCCAGCAGGGCGAAGAAGTCGCCTTCCTCTACACTGAAACTGACACCCTTCAGGGCCTCGAACCCGTTGCTATAGGTTTTTCTCAGGTTTTCGATGGTTAACGCGCGTGTCATATTGAGTTGGTATATTCCTTTGCAGCAAGCGCGGCAGTCTACCATGGCAACTGCGCCGATTTTCAAGGGCTCAGTTTTCAAGGGGTCAGAGTACTTGATATTCACAAATATCAAGTACTCTGACCCCTTGAAAACTGACCTGGCGGCTGGCTTCCAATACTCGTCATTGCGAGCGCAGCGCGGCAATCTCCCACAGTCTGGCGCCAGACTCAAAAAGATTGCCGCGCTGCGCTTGCAATGACATGGGTCCGGAGTTCCATTAGAATATTAGTATCAGATTATTTATCAACCCGTACCGGTGCCTGCCATGTCGAATAAACGTGAATTCAAACCTCTCAATATTGCTGTACTCACGGTGTCCGATTCACGTACCGAGGACAATGACACATCGGGCAAAACACTCGCCGAACGCCTTGTGTCAGCCGGGCACCAGCTGGCGGATAAACGCATTGTGCCGGATGACCGTTACCAGTTGCGTGCCGCAGTCTCTGCCTGGATCGCAGAGCCGGAGGTCGATGTAGTGATTTCAACCGGCGGTACCGGGATCACCGGGCGGGATGGCACGCCGGAAGCTATCGAAGTACTGCTCGATAAAAAGCTCGACGGGTTTGGTGAGATTTTCCGCATGATTTCCTGGGAAGAGATCCATACCTCGACCATCCAGTCGCGCGCCCTGGGCGGTGTCGCCAATGGCACGCTGGTATTCTGTGTGCCGGGCTCCAGTGGTGCCTGCCGCACGGCCTGGGACAAGCTGATCGAGCCACAGCTGGATTACCGGACCCGGCCGTGTAATTTTGTGGAACTGATTCCGCGCCTGCTGGAAACCTGATGGCTGACGTTTCGTCCTGGAAGGAGAGTATCCGCAAACAGCG
>JALVCM010000345.1 GCA_027010005.1 Thiohalobacter sp. | reverse complement strand
AATACCTGTTTCGAGCATCGCCTTGCAGATCGACAGGAATTCACTTTTTCTGCCAATACACAGTTTGAATCCGACCGGTTTCCCGCCGGAAAGCTCGCGCAGGCGGGCCACGAAGTTCAGTAAGCCCACCGGTGTTGAAAAAGCGCTGTGTGCCGGTGGGGAGATAACATCTTCACCCATCGGGACATGCCGGATATCAGCAATTTCCTGCGTCAGTTTGATAGCGGGCAATATTCCACCGTGGCCTGGCTTGGCACCCTGTGAAAGTTTTATTTCAATCATCTTCACAACGTCTCTGCAGGCATTTTCAGCAAACAGGGACTCGTCGAAGTTACCATTGAGTTTCCGGCAGCCAAAGTAGCCTGTACCAATTTGCCAGATCAGGTCACCACCGTGCCTGAGATGATACGGGCTGATTCCGCCCTCACCGGTGTTGTGTGCAAAGTTATCAAGTTTCGCACCTTTATTGAGCGCCATAATGGCGTTCTTGCTCAATGCGCCAAAACTCATGGCAGAGATGTTCAGTGGAGAGGCTTCATAGGGCTGTGAGCAATCCGGGCCACCGAAACGGACTCTCGGGCTTTTTTCACAGACCGGTTTCGGCGCCAGGGAGTGATTGACCCATTCGTAGCCATTGCGGTAAACATCAAATACCGTACCGAAAGGTCTTGTATCGAGCTGCCCCTTGGCACGCTGGTAGACCAGTGCCCTGAATTCACGGTTGACCGGTTGGCCGTTGGTGTCGGATTCAACGAAATATTGCTGGATCTCGGGACGTATGGATTCAAACAGGAAGCGGAAATGGCCAATGACAGGGTAGATGCGCAGAATCGTGTGCTTGCGCTGAAGCATGTCATAAATACCGAGTGCGATCAGGGGCAGGATGATAACGAATAACCACCAGGCATGTGGCCAGATCCCCGCCAGCGCAAGTGTGGCCAGGGGAAGTATTATCGAGAGTATTGTGAACTGTTTACGTACGAGCATTGTGAATCGTCCGGTGTAAGGCAGAGTCCATTTCTTTTGCATCCATGACTATGACGAGCAGTAAAAGGTACCGGATTGAGGGGCAGGGTGCCAGTCATGTATTGCCGGCAGAATCCTGTGCCAAATTCAGGTAAATATATTTCCTTCCGGTGAAGTTTGCAGGTGCCTTGATCAAGGGGCTTCTGATTAATTCGTCATTGCGAGGAACGAAGTGACGTGGCAATCTCTAACAGGCTGGTTCCATTGTATGAGATTGCCGCGCTTCGCTCGCAATGACGAATTAATCAGAGGTCCCCCGGTATGCCCATGAATACACTCTCCCGTAAACCGGTCCTGCTGTGGCGATCCCTTGCAGGCGTTATCCTGGTTACGCTGGTCGTTTCCTGTAGTGGCTTGATACACAGCCCGGCAGGCACAGTGGATGATGTAGAATACGCACGGCGGTTATGGCTGGTCCTGGAACAGCAGCACATGGTCGGCAAGCAGGCCACAGCACTTGAACCGTTTATCGGTGCCGCCCGGCCACACGGCTGGGTACTGGAGGTCGATTCCAGAACGGTCAGGGTCGGTAATCATAGCGGTTTTGTCGTGGTCAAGAAAAACTACCGGGGTAACAATATCAGTGTTGCAGACGTGGAAAGCGACCGCGCGAAATATCTGGAATCAATCAGTGTGATGTACAAGCGTGAGTCCGGTTACGATCCTGAAAACCTGAACTGGTTCTGGGCGCAGTTCCAGCCGGACGGGCAGCTGGTCGTCATGCGCAGGATGGGGATGAAAGTCATGATGGCAGGGCGGGTCATGAAAGGTGCAACGCCGGATAAAAACCGCGGCTGTATCTACTGCCACAGCTCAGCCGGTGGCGGTGACTATATTTTTTACCCCGATATCACTGTCCCGTAAACCGGCAGGCAGGGCTCAGGGCCCTGCCTGCCGCTTCGTTGTAGGCTTACTGTGTCCTAGCGGATTTGAATACCCTGGGCAAACACGAAATCACCCCCCGGTGCACCGCGATGGCAGCTGATACAGCCTTCCGGTTTTCCCTTTGCAACACGGCCGGCCAACGGGATCTTCATACCCATTTTTTCTTTCACAAACAGGCTGCCGTCGGGTTTGTATTTCGCCCAGAACCAGTCCTTGTCATCCGTATCGTAGCCGGACTCGCGCTTGAACATCACGGTGACCGCTTTCAGGTATTTGGCCCGGTTGGCGTCGACCTTGCTGATGGAAACATCGGGTCCCCCGTAGTTCCTCTTTACGATAGCGATCCCGCGGTGGCCGTTTACCGTGATATCACGGTGCAGGGTTTCCAGTACGGCCCCGTGTGGCGGGGTACCCTTGTAGGGTTTTGATTTTTCTGCCCGGGTCCCGACCAGGTTTGCCTTTTTCAGGGTATTCCATACGTCCTGTGAATCGGAAACATCAGTCGGAGAGCCCATCGGCGGGCCCACTCCCATAGTCCGCATGGCTGTCTGGCAGGCGGACAGTGTGAGAATACCCAACAATGTCAAAGACAAAAATACGACCTTGTGCCAACTTTTTTGTGTAAGCTTCATATCCAGATCCTTTGTTTGTTGATGGCGTCACCCGGAATTCAATACCCTGAAGTTTCCGTCCGGATGTCTGTATTCACCGGAATGACATTGTTTGGTCGTACGAATCCCGGATTTATTACAGTTCTGCTTCCCAAGGAGTTTTTATGCGCTATTCCAGCGTTCTGCTTTTACTGGTCTCATGCCTGTCAGCCCCGGTAATAATGGCTGCCGAAGTACTTCCCTGGGGGCATGCCCAGGTCACACCCACCGAGTACCCGCCGATGAAGGTGGTCTATGACGTCACGACGGGGGATGTCGAGGAACTGTCACACGTGCTGGATCGTGTGAGTTACCTGAGCAATATTACCGGTGCCGATCCTTTCGAGCAGTCAATCGTGGTTGTGTTGCACGGGGCTTCCCCCCGACTGTTCGCGATCCGCAATTACGAGAAATACAAGGCGCTTCAAACCCGTGCACAAAGTCTGACCGTGGGGGATATCATACAGATCAAAATGTGCAGGCTTGCTGCTGAAGGGCAGGGGCTCGGCCCGAAGGACATCCAGGGGTTTGTAGAACTGGTACCGATGGGGGACGCTGAAATTGTACGCCTGCAGTTTGTGGAGGGGCATGCCTATATGCAGTAGGCACCAGACCTCAGTTTACTCGTGATCGGTGTTATCCCGCGTTGTTTGTTGCAAGTTCGCCAGGATGCGGGCGCGAGCTTCTTCTGACAGGGCTTGATCGCCCGAAGACGGACTGTCTTCATCACTCGATCCATGACGGCGGGCAGCATCACGTAACAGTCTTGTTTGCCGGGCCATCTGCTGGCAGGCGCGGCACATCAGAAGATGTATTCTCACCCCGAGCCGCTCACGCAACGATAGTGAACGGTCAAGTGATTCAGAAATTAAAAATGAGACCTCTTTACAGGACAGCTTCATCAGGGTTTCCGGTTGTCGTCCTGGCACCATCGGGCGTCGAGACAGCGCCTCAGGCCCATGCGGGCGCGATATAACATAACGCCACAGTTAGTCGCAGTAATATTGAGCGTGTTACAGATTTCTTCATTTGTCAGGCCGCTGAGTTCCTTGAGTACAAAAATGTGTGCCAGTGCGGGTTTCAGATTCTCCATACAGATTTCGAAGGTATCAAGGAACTGGTGGTTGTGCAGCACCTTGTCCGGGTTGCCCCAGTCCCCGGGTGGGCGAATCCAGTAGCCGCGTGCGTCGAACAGCCTGTCCAGTTCATTCTCCGTAGCTGCATCGGATAGCGCATTGATATCATCCACGGTCAGTTCGCGCACCTGCTTGCGTATAAAATCGATGATCTTGTGTTTGAGAATGCCGGTGAGCCAGGTGCGTTCGGAGGCGAGCCCCGAGTAGCGGTTACGTGACTGGAGTGCGGCTATCAGTGTTTCCTGTACCATGTCTTCCGCATGGCTCGTATCGTGCAGCCTGCTCAGGGCATAACGAAACAGGGCATCCCCGTATTCCTCCAGCCATCGGGCGGGATCCACTTCAGTGACTGTGGTGGTTCGGGGATCAGTACGCATGGTTGCTGGTGATCCATATCCTTGGGAGCGCGGTGCCAGGTAGCTGTCCGACCGGTGTCCCGGGCAAATGGTTCCCTGCGACGCCTGTATACGCCGCAGGGCCACGCCGGTGATGCAGGCTCAGCGTTTGCCGGAACTGCGTTTTTTAGCGACTTTTTTCCGGGGCTTTGTGTCTGTTCCCGTGCGTTTCTTCGCTTTGGCCTTTGATTTTTTCTTTGCTTTGAAGGACAGGGGCTTACGTTTGCCCTCGGCATGTGCTTCACCAGCCACGCTGATATCAATACGATGCTGGCAGACGCGCGTCTTTTTCAGCGCCATGAAGGTTTCTTTCGGCATGCCCGCCGGCAGGTCAATGGTCGAGTGGTCTTCGAAAATCTCGATATGACCGATGTACTCACTGTCCAGGTCGGCCTCGTTGGCAATGGCGCCGACGATGTTTCCCGGTTTGACGTCGTGCTGGTAGCCCACTTCGATACGGAAGCGCTGCATTTCAACTTCGGGGTGGCCTTTCAGCGGTAGCGCCTTGTCCGAGCCGGCAGACTTGCTGCGTCGCGGGGCACGTTTCTCATCTTTTGACCTGCCGCGTTCCTCGCGTACGGGTCGCAGTGCTTTTTCGGACAGCAGCAGCGGCTCATCACCCTGTAGCAGTCCGGCCAGTGCTGCGGCAATCTCCAGCGGCTCGGCGCCTTCTTCTTCCTGGACCTCGGTGAGTAACTGGTAGTAAAGCTCGTTCTTCTCGTCGGCAAGACTTTCCCGGACCCGCTGTTTGAAGCGCAACATGCGCTGCTGGTTGATGTCCTTTGCCGTCGGCATCTGCATCGGTTCAATGGGCTGGCGGGTGGTCTTTTCGATGGCGCGCAGCAAGCGTTTCTCACGCTGCGAAACAAACAGGATGGCATCGCCGGTCTTGCCGGCACGGCCGGTACGGCCGATGCGGTGGATGTAGGCTTCCACGTCGGTCGGGATATCATAGTTAATGACATGGCTGATGCGCTTTACGTCAAGGCCACGTGCCACTACGTCGGTCGCGACCAGGATATCGAGCTGGCCTTTCTTCAGGCGGTCGACAATGCGCTCGCGCATGTTCTGTGCAATGTCGCCGTTCAGCGCCGCACAGGCATGGCCACGGGCTTCCAGTTTTTCTGCAAGTTCAGCCGTTGCTGTCTTGGTGCGCACGAACACCAGCATGGCGTCGAAGTCCTCGACTTCCAGTATGCGCGTCAGCGCATCGAGTTTGTGCAGGCCACTGACCGGCCAGTAACGCTGCCGGATGGTTTCGGCGGTCGCCGTTTTCTGTGCGACCTTGATGATGACAGGGTTGTTAAGGTGTTGTTCAGCAACCTTGCGGATCTCTTTCGGCATGGTCGCGGAGAACAGTGCAATCTGGCGGGTGTCCGGCGTTTGTTCCAGTACCCATTTCACATCATCGATAAAGCCCATGCGTAGCATTTCATCGGCTTCGTCGAGTACCAGTGCCTGCAGGCTGTCCAGTTTAAGTTTGCCACTGCGCATATGATCCATGACACGTCCCGGTGTACCGACTACTACATGCACACCACGCCGCAACTGGCGCAACTGTATTTCATACGACTGGCCGCCATAAATCGGTAACACGTGGAAACCTTTCAGGTGGCGCGCATAGGTCTGGAAGGCTTCAGATACCTGGATTGCCAGCTCACGTGTCGGCGCCAGTACCAGTAACTGTGGTTCACGGTGCTTCAGGTTCAGGCGTGACAGTAGTGGCAGTGCAAAGGCAGCGGTTTTACCGGTACCCGTCTGTGCCTGGCCGAGCAGGTCCCTGCCTTCCAGCAGCACGGGAATACTTTCTGCCTGGATGGGGGAAGGCTGTTCATAGCCAACATCTTCGATGGCTTTTAAAAGGGCGGGCGCAAGCGCCAGGTCGGAAAAACGGGTGACTTGATTTGAATCTGACATTGTCTATACCTGTTGCCCGGCCTGTGCCGGGTATAGCGTTCCTGCACACCACCGGTGTGAGGAATGGAGAGAGGGCGACACACTTTGTCACCCTGGGACTCTCCTTGATGCCACTTAAGGTATATGCCTCGATGTATCGAGTCGTTAACCTGTCCGGGAATATGGGGAGAGATATATTTTTGGCCCAGGCGTCAGCCTCAGGCCAGTTCGTCTACAGCAATATGATAGCGCGGATCTTCCATGACATTGACCTCCACCAGGTCACCGGCCTTGTGCAGCAGCCTGGTACATTCCGGGCTCAGGTGGCGAAGGTGCAGGGTCTTTCCGGCATTCAGGTAACGTTCTGCCAGTGAGTCGATGGCTTCGATGGCAGAGTGGTCCATGACACGCGAATGCTGGAACTCAATGATGACATCGTCAGGATCGTCCTTGATGTTAAAGAAGTCCTGGAAGTTCTTTACCGAGGCGAAGAACAGTGGTCCGTGCAGTTCATAGACCTTTGAACCCTGTTCATTGATACGGCTATCGACACGGATATGCTTGGCATGCTCCCAGGCAAATACCAGGGCAGAGACAATGACGCCGACGACCACGGCGATGGCAAGGTCGGTCACCACCGTGACAGCGGAAACCAGAACCAGCACAAAGGCATCGCTGACCGGGATCTTGCGGATAATGCGCAGGCTCGACCATTCAAAGGTGCCAATTACTACCATGAACATTACGCCGGTGAGCGCGGCCAGCGGGATTTTTTCGATCAGGCCCGAGGCGAACAGGATAAACAACAACAGGAACAGTGCTGCACTGATGCCTGAGAGACGGCCACGGCCGCCGGAGTTAATATTGATAATACTCTGGCCGATCATGGCGCAACCGCCCATGCCGCCGAACAGGCCGGTCACGCTGTTGGCAACACCCTGGCCGATACACTCGCGATTGCCCTGGCCACGGGTTTCGGTGAGTTCATCGATCAGGCTCATGGTCAGCAGGGACTCGATCAGGCCGATGGCGGCCAGGATAATCGAGTAGGGCAGTATGATTTTCAGGGTTTCCAGGTCAAACGGTACCAGCGGGATATGGAAGTCCGGCAGGCCACCGGCGATCGATGCCAGGTCACCGACCGTGCGGCTGTCGAGGCCAACAAAAATGACCAGCAGTGAAACCGATACGATGGCTGCCAGTGACGAAGGAACGGCCGTGGTCAGCTTCGGCAGGTAGTGAATGATGGCCATGGTCAGTGCCACCAGTCCCAGCATGAGCCATAGCGCCTGACCCTGCATCCATTGCAGGTTACCAGTGGCATCGCCAACCTTGAAGTTATTCAGCTGGGCGAGAAAGATCACAATGGCCAGGCCGTTGACGAAGCCGAGCATGACCGGGTGCGGCACGATACGAATAAATTTACCGAGTCTCAGCAGCCCCACGCCCATCTGGATAAAGCCCATCAGTACCACGGCAGCAAACAGGTACTCGATACCGTGTTCGGCCACCAGGCTGACCATGACCACCGCGAGCGCACCGGTTGCGCCGGAGATCATGCCGGGACGGCCACCGATAACGGCGGTAATCAGTCCGACCATGAAGGCGGCATACAGCCCGACCAGCGGTTCAACGCCGGCCACAAAAGCGAACGCCACCGCTTCGGGCACCAGCGCCAGGGCGACGGTCAGGCCGGACAGGATATCGTTCCTGGGGCAGCCCCTTTCGGTGCATTCAAAGTTAAAAAGCATGGGCGCCCTCTAAGGCATGGGAATTCAGCGGCGGAAAAACGACACATATTAGCATATTAATAGCCGCTAAACAAAAGGACAGGCAGGGGAGCCCCTGTCTAAACGGTGTGCTGATGCCTAACCTGTCATGTCTGACGCGTAACCCGTCATGCCGGCACAGGCCGGTATCCAGTCAATCAGTTCGTCCCTGCCTTGACAGGTAGTCCGGCGGTCTTCCATTCCGGGTAACCATCTTCCAGCCGTCGTGCCTTCAGTCCTTTTTCTCTTAAACGCGCCACGGCGTCGTAGGCCAGTACACAGTGCGGTCCGCGGCAGTAGGCGACAATTTCCTGTTCCGGGTTGAGTTGTTCGAGGTAGTCTTCCAGTTCGGAGAGTGGCACGTTGATAGCCCCGGAGACATGTCCAGCGGCGTATTCCTCCGGCGGCCGGACATCCAGAACCGTAACCAGGCCATCCCGAACGCGTTCGAGGAGTTCCTGGCGGGGCAGGGGTTCCAGCTCGTCTTTTACAGTCAGGTAGGTGTTGACCAGTTTTTCCACATCCGCCACGTGTCGCTCTGCGACACCGCGCAGTGCGTCGAGCAGACCGATCACGTCATCGCCGCTCAGGGTATAAAAAACTTTCAGGCCTTCCTTGCGGCAGCTCACCAGGCCGGCCTGGCGTAACTGCTGCAGGTGTTGAGAGGTATTGGCGACGGTCAAACCGGAGACCTTCGCCAATTCGTCCACACTGCGCTCGCCCTGGGCAATAAATTCCAGTAACTCCAGTCGGTTGGCATTGCTTAAAGCCTTGCCGACACGGGCAAACTGGGCAAATAAATCATGTTTGAAGTTGCTGCTTGACATCTCTCTGGTATCAACTAGTATAGTATTCAACAGATCTATTGAATACTTCTGTATCCAGAATGAATTATAGCAGGTGGCCGGTTGGGGGCAATCTGCAGCGCCAGAGGGTAAAACTCCATGAATCTGAATGATTTCATCATGACCAACGAAATGCCGATCCGGCTGGGATTCTTTCTGGGTATTTTCGCGGTGATGGCGCTATGGGAGGTGATTTCCCCCCGGCGCCCGTTGCAGACATCAAAGGCTGTGCGCTGGGCCAACAACCTGGGGTTGGTCTTTTTCAACAGTTTTATCCTGCGGCTGGTTTTCCCGGCTGCCGCTGTCGGGATGGCGGTGTTTGCCCGTGAGCAGGGCTGGGGGCTGTTCAATTATATTGATGCACCGTTCTGGGCGGCTGTGCTGGTTTCTGTGGTTGTGATGGATTTCTTTATCTGGCTGCAGCACGTGATGGTGCATGCCGTGCCCTTGCTGTGGCGTCTTCACCGCGTACATCACGCCGACCTGGACTATGACGTCACGACCGGTGCGCGTTTCCACACCC